>CAZERJ010000011.1:0-49739 GCA_964514445.1 uncultured bacterium
GAAGTGCCGTTCCTGAGCATCGAGGACGACGTCGAGCGCACGTTCGATCAAATCGCGAAAGACAAGGGCCTGGATTTCATCATCCGCCGTCACGAAGACGTGCCGGAGGCCGTCATCACCGACCCGACGCGTTTGCAACAGATTCTCAAGAACCTGCTTTCAAACGCGTTCAAGTTCACCACCGAAGGCGCCGTTACGCTCGACATTTCGATCGTACGCGACCATCATTTGACGTCGGTACAAGGCCCGGCGATCGCGTTCTCGGTGTCGGATACGGGCATCGGCATCCCGCCCGACAAGTTCAACGTCATCTTCGAGGCGTTCCAACAAGCCGACATGGGAACGTCGCGTAAGTTCGGCGGAACCGGTCTTGGCCTGGCAATTTCGCGCGAAATCGCCGGATTGCTCGGCGGCGAGATTGGCGTCGAATCGAGCATCGGCAAGGGCAGTACGTTCACGCTGTACCATCCGCTGGAGCGCTCCGTTCCAGCCGGTACGCTCAAGGCGTTCGTTCCGGAAACGCGCCGCGAAACGCTTCGCAGCGAGATCGACCGGAGCGCTGCGATGGAAGCGGTGCACGACGATCGCACAACGATTGATGCGACCGATCGCGTTCTGCTGATTGTCGAAGACGATCCGATCTTTGCGCGAATCTTGCTGGGCCTTGCGCGCGATCGCGGGTTCAAAGGCATCGTTGCGCTCACGGGCGCGGAAGGCAAGGAGCTTGCGCGCAAGTTCTTGCCGGATGCTATCACGCTCGACATCGGCTTGCCCGATTGCGATGGCTGGACACTGCTGAGCCAATTCAAAGACGACCCGACCACGAGCTCCATTCCGGTGCACGTGATCTCGGGCGAAGAGCAGTGGCAGCGCGCCCTCGATAGCGGCGCGATAGCGCACCTTCGCAAACCGGTGACGGAAGAAGCGCTCACGACAACGTTCGACAACCTGCTCGGCTTCGCCGACCGGCGCACGAAGAATCTGCTGGTCATCGAAGACGATCTGACGCAGCTCAACGCGATGGTGAACCTGATCGGCAGCGGCGAAGTCGCCGTGACGGCCGTTCGCAGCGGCAATGAGGCGCTCCAAGCGCTCGACAACGAGCACTTCGACTGCATCGTCGTGGATCTCGGATTGCCGGATTATCCGGGTGATGAACTGATCGAAAAGATCCGCGCGCACCGTCAACATGCGCGTACGCCGGTGATCGTCTACACGGGACGCGAACTGACCAAACAGGAGGAGAGCAAACTCAACCGTCTGACGGAAGCCGTCATCGTGAAAGACGCGATGTCGCCGGAACGCCTGCTCGATGAGACGCGGTTCTTCTTGCATCAGGTTGAAGCGCGTTTGCCGGCCACGAAGCGCGCTGCGGAAATTCCGCCGCTCGGAACGGCGACACTCGACGGACGCAAAGTGCTCGTCGTTGACGACGACTCGCGTAACATCTACGCGCTGTCGGCCGCGCTCGAGGGGCATCACCTGCACGTAGTGAGCGCCGAGAGCGGTCAAGACGGCATCAATCTGCTCGAACGCGACGGCACCATCGATCTCGTGCTCATGGATATCATGATGCCGGAGATGGACGGCTACGAGACGATCCGCCGCATCCGCGCGAATCCGCGATTCGCGAAGCTACCGATTATCGCACTGACCGCAAAGGCCATGAAAGGAGACCGTGAGAGCTGCATCGCTGCCGGCGCCTCCGAATATATCAGTAAGCCGGTGGATATCGATCAACTCATTGCGTTGCTCCGTGTATGGTTGAATCGCTAATCCGCGAAACGCGCGGCGCGTTAACGAACGGCGCAGAGGACCGGGACCGCAGTGACGAGCGCACTGCGGTCGAGCTCTCTCTGCTCCTGGAAGCGGTCGTGCGGTGGAGCGGCTACGATTTCCGCGAGTACGCGCCGTCCGCGATCAAGCGCAGGGTGTTTGAACGCATGCGAGCGGAGGACGTTCATACGATCAGCGGTTTGCAAGAACGTGTCTTGCACGAACGCGATGCGCTGCGGCGCTTCGTGTTTTCCATGTCGTCCTCGCCGGCGCAGCTCTTTACGCCGCCGGAATACTTCAAAGCATTCCGCGAGCGCGTCGTACCATTCTTGCGTACGTACTCGTTCTTGCGGCTCTGGTTCCCAGGTTGTTCCAGCGGCGAAGACGTGTACGCGATTGCGTGCATACTACAGGAAGCAGGCTTGCTCGAGCGCTGCATGATCTACGCTACCGACCTGAGCGAAATGGCGCTGACGCATGCGCGCGAAGGCGTGTTTCCAATTGGCTCGCTGGAAGGTTTTGCGGCAGACTACCGCATGTCCGGCGCACAAATTGCGCTCTCGGAATACTGCGAGGTCGACGAGCGAAGCGTACGTTTTAACGAAGCCCTTCGCACGCAGATGATATTCTCCACGCATAGTCTTGCGACGGGATCGTCACTGAACGAGTTCCAGTGTATTTTCTCGCGCAACGTGCTCTCGCAGTTCACCAAGTCGCTCCAATACCGCGTGCACAACTTGTTTTTGCAAAGCCTCTCGCGCTTTGGCTTTTTGTGCCTGGGAACGGCCGAGTCGCTGCACGCAACGCCGCACGAAGGTGTTTTCCGCAAAGTAGACGAGGTGTTTCCGATTTATCGCCGCATGCGCTAAGGAGCGCAGGGGGCGCGCAGTCAGCGGCTAATTCTTCACGCCGTTATGTCGCAAGATGCCGTGAATCTGTTCTTCGCTTTCGCGCCGATGGTGCTGCTTTTGGCCGTGCTGATTGCCACTTTTGTCGGCACGCGAGGCGGCACGGTGACGGCGCCATCCGCACCGGCCAAAACGTACGCTTGCGCATCTTGCGGGCGGCGCGGAAAGCGCGAGCACATGGTACCGGTCACGCGTGAAGGCGCCGTTGTCTGGTACTGCGAGCGCTGCGCACGCTAATTCTCGCCGCCGCCGATAATCCGCAGGCGCGGCGCTTCGTCACGAAATACGGCATGTCGCTTGGCGCGCGCAGGTTCGTAGCGGGCGAGAGCGCGGATGAGTTTCTTACGGTGGCCGCGGCGCAAAATGCCCGCGGCTTTTCTGTTGCATGCGGCATTCTGGGCGAGGGCGTGCGCAGCGCAGATGAAGCCAATGCTGCCGCGCGTTCATACTGCGATCTGCTCGCAACATTTGCCCAGCGCGGCTTAGATGCGAATGTCGCCTTTAAGCTCACGCACGTGGGACTGGATATCGACGAAGAACTCGCGTTCGCGAATGCGTCTGCAATCGCGCAGGCGGCTCGGCAGCACGGCAACACGATGCGCATGGATATGGAACAGTCCTCGTACGTCGACGCCACGCTTCGGATGTACCGGCGCCTGCGCGAGCAGTTCGACAACGTCGGATTCGTGCTTCAATCGTATCTGCGGCGCAGCGAAGACGATCTGCGTGCCATGCTTCCGGTCGCACCGAATGTGCGGTTGGTGAAGGGCGCATATCTCGAGCCACCTTCGATCGCGTATCCGCAAAAGCGTGACGTCGATGCAGCGTATCTGCGTCTTGCCGATATGGCTCTGTCGAATGCGGGTTACACCGCAATCGCTACGCACGATCCGCACATTATAGACTACGTGAAATCGCGTGCCGCGCAGCTCGGTTTGCCCAACCGCGGCCGCTTTGAATTTCAAATGCTTTATGGTATTTCGACGCCGCTGGGCGAACAGTTGCTGCGCGAGGGGTATCGCGTCCGGCTTGCGGTGCCGTTCGGCTCGTATTGGTATCCATATCTCATGCGCCGTCTTGCGGAACGGCCCGCGAATTTGATGTTTTTCTTGAAAGGAGCATTTGGACGGTGAGTATTCCGCGCGGCGTTCTTGCGGCAGTGCTCACGCCGTTCGACGAATCGCTACGCCCCAATCCGCGCGTTGCGGTGCCGTATTACGCATCGCTGCTGGAACGTGGATGCGATGGACTCAATGTCATGGGGACGACAGGCGAGGGAACCTCGGTCGGCCTGCGCGATCGCCTGAGCTTTATGGAAGCCATCGCCGGCGAGCTGCCACGCGAACGCCTCATGGCAGGGACGGGTGCAAGCGCACTCGAGGATGCGATTGAACTAACGCGTGCGGCGATCGGCTTCGGCTTCGCAGCGGCGCTCGTCATTCCGCCGTTCTATTATCGTGATGCCGGCGATGACGGGATCGTCGCGTTTTACGATGCGCTGTTTGCGCGAGTGCATCCGCCGCCGAAAAGCATAGCGCTATACAATTTTCCGCGCATGAGCGGCGTGACGTTTCATCCGGCGTTGATGGATCGGCTGATGGATCAATTTGCAGCGGTCATTGACGGCGTCAAAGACAGCTCCAACGATCGCGACTTGGAAGAACGGCTCGCGCACGACCACCCGGAACTGGCGATCTTTCCCGGATCGGAAACGCTGCTCGGCTTCGCGCGTGAAAACCGCCTGGCCGGATGCATCTCCGGTTCGGTCTGTTTATGGCCGGAGCTGGCGCACCGGGCGTGGGCGGACGGCGACCGTGTCGCCATACTGGATCTTGCGTCCAACCGTAACGCGCTAGGCGTGCCGCTTATCGCCCGAGTACGCCAGCGTGTCGCAGCGGAGCAAAATAGCCGGGATTGGCTACGCACTTTGCCGCCGCTGGGTGCTATAACTACCGCATGACAGCTACACAGCAAGAACAGTCCCCTTGGATGAAGGGCGATTTTCACGTTATCGGCGCCTCGCAGACGATAGTTGGCGAGGGCCTGTGCGAGGACGTCGGCATTCGTGCCGGCGACCGTGTACTCGACATTGCATGCGGCAGCGGAAACACGTCACTCGCCGCCGCGCGGCGCGACGCGCAAGTCACGGGCATCGATCTGGTGCCCGCGCTCGTCGATCGTGCGAAGGCCCGCGCGCAGAGTGAGGGCTTTCGAATCGAGTTCTTGACGGGAAATGCCCACGAGTTGCCATTTGATGATGCATCGTTCGACGTCGTGCTCTCGACGTTCGGCATCATGTTTGCTCCCGATCAAGAGCGTGCGGCAAATGAGGCGCTTCGCGTTTTGAAACCCGGCGGCCGAATTGGATTCGCGAACTGGACGCCGGAGAGCATGCCGGGAGCGTTATTTGCGCTGATCGCAAAATATGGCGTGGCACCGCCGGTGCCGCATCCGCCGATAGCGTGGGGAACCGCGCCGCGTCTGCGTGAGCTCTTCGGCGGCCGCTTGAGTTCGATGCGTCTTTACGACCGGTTCGTCTACGCGCGCCATACGAGTTCGAAGGACTTCTTGGATCGGTTCAAGCGCTATTTCGGGCCGACGATTATGCTGTACGAAAATCTACCGCAGGAGCGCCACGCCGAAGCAGATCGCGACGCGGTCGCAGTTTACGACCGCTATAACCGCTCGTTGGATGATACGTTTTGTGCAGCGCTGCAGTACGTGAATTTCGTCGGCACGAAGGGAACGGCATAAGGCATTTTTGCGTTAAGGGCGTAAAAGGAGTGGTTATGAAACGCTTTTTACCTCTTGCCGCCATTCTCGCCATGCTTGCCGCGGGCAGCGTCGTGCAAGCTCAGGATCGCAATCTCACGGTTGATTCTGATTCGACGTTTCGCGCTATGCAAGCCGACAGCAACGGGACCGTCGCGCAAAAACTCATGCATGCGCCGGCCGGCGATGTACTTGCGCTCTACATCGGCCGCTTGCCCAAGCAAGTCTACACGAAGCAAGACGATCTGCTGTATATCATCAGCGGCTACGGTCACGCCAGCGTGGGTTACCCCAGCTTCGACGTCAAACCCGGCTCGATAATTTCGATTCCGCGCAACAGCGCATTTGAGATCCAGTCAACGGGTGCCGGCCCGATCAAAGCGATCCTGATCGCAACACCTCAGGACAATCCGGACAACAAAAAGGTGCTGTAGTCACCTGAACACGCCGCTAAAGTTTACACCTGAACTACTGACGTAATCTCCGGTACATCCGCGCGCACGACGGCTTCGATTGCGCCTTTTAGGGTCATGTTCGATGCGGGGCAGCCGCCGCAGGCACCGAGCATTTGGACGAACGCCGTGTCGTTCTCGACTTTGACGAGCCAGACTTCTCCGCCGTCCATTTGAATGCCCGGGCGCACTTTATCCAGCGCCCGGTTCACTCGTTCTGCTAAATTAAGCTCCATAGCCTTTCATCAATTCATGCATGCGCGTGGTCATGCTCACGGCATCGTCCCAATCGCGCTGCCACATGTTGCGTCCAAAAATCAAACCGACGCAGCCGGCTTCCATTGCGATCTTCGCTTTATGCAGCGTATCGTCATCGCTGATCTTGCTGCCGCCGGAAACGAGCACCAGCGAACGTCCCGCGGACTTCACAACTTTGCGAAGTCCATCAAGCTCCGACAGCTCCAGCGTGTTGTACGGTTTGGGCATCTTATCGGCCGTGGCCGCATCCCATTTCGGCACGTTAAGTTTAATGATGTCCGCCCCGATTTCGCACGCCACGCGCGCCGCATAGTCGATCGCGTACAGCGAATCAATGCCGCCTTTGGCCTTGATCGCGGATCCGCGCGGATACGCCCAAATAATGAGCGGCATGCCGTAGCGTTCGCATTCGCGGCGCACTTCGTTGCATTGCGCGATGTCGACGTCTTGCGCCGGACTGCCAACGTAAAGCGTGTATCCAACCGCATCGGCACCCAGGCGCACCGCATCCTCAACCGATGAGGTGAGCGAGCTGAACGACTCGTCGTCGATGGGCACATTCGTCTTGCCGTTGATCTTCAACACAAGCGGAACCTTGCCGGCGTACTGTTTGTGGTACTTTTCTGCAAGACCAATGTGTAGCGCGATGCCGGAGAAATTGCCCTCAACCGCCAGGCGGTAGATCCAATCCGTATCGATGGATTCCGGGTTGGCGAAGAAATCGATCGGGCCGTGCTCGAGTCCTTGATCGATGGGCAAGAACATCAGCGTACCGTTTGCCGGGCCGTGCTCGTACATCATCCGGTGCAAACGCACGCGTTTGCCGATCGACAGGTTCAATTCATCGAACGTTGGGCGGCGAACCGCTGCTAGCATTACAAGCTCTCCTCTAAACACGGTACGATGCGGGCTGCGGTGGTGCTACCCGTCCGCAGGCGTAAACTCCCTCTCTCCATAATGCCCGCCGCGTGAGTTCACAGGCAATCGGGTTTATCGGAATCGGTGCCATGGGCGAGCCCATGGCGCTCGCTTTACTGCGCGCGGGCTTTCGCGTGAGCGTCACGGCGCACACCCGGCGCGAACGCGTGGAGCGCGTCCTCGCGTCCGGCGCAAGCGAAGCAAGCGGCCTCGACACGCTCGCGGAGGGCAGCGACGTCGTGATTACCTGCGTTCCCGATGCGCCTCAGGTTGAAAATGCACTTTTCAATGCGCACGGCGCCGCCGCCGGCGCGCGGCCTGGCGCACTGTTCATCGACATGTCGACTATTTCTCCCGTCGCTTCGCGCGCGATCGCCGCGCGCCTGAACGAGCAGGGGTTGCGCTTCGTTGATGCCCCCGTGAGCGGCGGACCCGCACGGGCGCAGACCGGCACGCTAACCATCATGGTGGGCGCAAGCGACGAGGACTTCGCAGCGGCGCGCCCCGTGCTTGAAGCGATGGGAACGCCGCACCACGTCGGCGCGCAAGGCCTGGGTGAGACCGTCAAGCTCGTGAACCAGCTCATCATCTCAGTGGTGATGGTCGCAAACGCAGAGGCGTTAAGTTTCGCACAGGCGGCGGGTGCGGACCGTGACGCGGTCAGAAAAGTGCTTGCAACCGCAACGGCTTCTAACTACTTACTGGAGCAATGGCTGCCGAAAACTTGGTTTTCCGGGTCGTTCGAGGGAGGCTTCGCTCTAGACTTGCTGCGAAAAGACCTAGCAGCAGCTCTGGCGGCGGCCCAATCGATGAAGATGCCTATGCCGGCGGCAGCTCTGGCATATCAATTGTACACACTACAATCCGCAAAAGGCGACGGTGCACTGGACTACAGTGCCGTCGCAAAATTTTATGAGCACGTCGCTGGAACAAAATAAACGCGGAACCTTTAACAAGCACCCGGACTTCAATAAGAAGATTCTGGTGGTTGACGACGAGGCCGCCATCCTACAGACCCTGCGCTACAACTTAGAGCGTAGCGGTTATACCGTCGTGACCGCCAGCGACGGACGTAACGCCGTCGCCATGGCGCAGCGCGAGCAGCCGGACCTCATCATCTTGGACATCATGCTTCCTGTGCTCGACGGCATCGAGGCGTGCAAGGAGATCCGCAAGGCGAGCTCCGTGCCGATCATCGTGCTTACGGCCAAAGACCAAGAGATCGACAAAGTGCTTGCGCTGGAGCTCGGCGCCGACGATTACGTCACCAAGCCGTTTGCTCTGCACGAATTCCTCGCGCGCGTCAAAGCGCGTCTGCGCCGGCCCACGCCGATTCCTTCGCAAGAACACGATCGCGCGATCTCGCTGGGCGGCATCGTCCTGGATCCGTCTCGCCAGCATCTAACCGTGCGCAGTAAAGACGTCTCGCTTGCGCCCAAGGAATTCGCGCTGCTGCGCGTGCTTATGGAGAACGCAGGCCGCGTGGTCACGCGTCAAACGTTGCTCGATAAAGTTTGGGGTTACGATTTCGAGGGCGAACAGCAAACGGTCAGCGTACACATCCGCTGGCTGCGCGAGAAGATTGAAGAAGATTCCCGCAATCCGCGGCACATCATCACCGTCCGTAGCCGCGGTTATATGTTTAAGGAGTGATCGCTCCGGAAGTCTTCACCGTCGTTGTTGCATTTGTACTGGGCGCTTTATGCGCCTGGTTCTTTTTCGCGCGCAAACAAGAAGAGCCCGAAACACCGCCGGAGCCTGTAGCACCCTCGCGCGCATCCGACGAGCGCTTTGACGCGCTCGTGCGCGCGCTGCCGCTCGGCGTGATCATGCTCGATCGCGATCTGCGCGTCCGGTTTGCGAACCGCGCCGCCGGAGCAATCTTCGGTTTCGATCGCGGCCGCGTGCGTTCCACGCATCTTATCGAAGCGGTGCCTTCGATCGATCTTGAAAAACGCGCCGGCGCCGCGCTGCGCGGCGAGCGCATGAGCACGCCGCTGATTGTGAGCGGAAAAACGATCAACCGTTCATATGCGGTCAACGTCTATCCGCTGCTCGCCGATGTCGATCCGGAAGATGAGGATCGGCAGCGCGACGTGACAGGCGTCTTGGTACTTGCCGAAGATCAAACCGAGCTGCTCGCGCTCGAGCGCGCACGTCAGGATTTCCTGAGTAACGTTTCGCACGAGCTGCGCACGCCGCTCTCGTCGATCAAACTGATGCTGGAAACGGTGACGGAGTCGGGCGAAGAAGAAGCGCGGCAAATCTTCTTACCGCAAGCGCTCGTGCAAGTGGATCGCCTGGCGATGCTGGTGCAGCGATTGCTCGAACAGGCGCGCGCGGAATCGGGACAACTCGTCCTTCAGATCGACGAGATCGATCTCGAAGAAGTGGCGCGGCCGATCGTCGCATCGTTTCAACCGCAGGCCGCCTCGGGCAACGTGAATTTGGAGCTAAAGAGTCTGCGTCCGGCAATCATTGAAGCAGACGAGCACAGGCTTTCTCAGGTCTTCGTCAATTTGATCGACAATGCGCTGCGCTATACGCCCGAAGGCGGCACGGTAACCGTGTCGCTGGACGTCGAGGACGGCTACGCGCTCATTCGCGTAAGCGACACAGGCATCGGCATTCCGTACAAGGACCTGCCGTACGTGTTCGAACGCTTCTACGTCGTCGACCGCTCGCGCGCTCGCGACATGTTGCGCGGAAGCGGCGCCGGCCTGGGCCTCTCGATTGTCAAACAAATCGCCGAAGCGCATGGCGGCGGTGTCGACGTCGAGTCGCGATTAGGAAAAGGAACGACGTTCTCGGTACGCATACCAATGCTGAGCATGCGGGAGCACCGCGCTTCTTAATATCCCTTAAGCGTCCGTTAAAGTTGGCTTACTTGGCGACTCGTACGATGGGAACACTTTGATCGCCACACGACGTTCGTCCGTTGCGCATGCCCAAGAGCGCATCGCTTCATCTTTACTGTTCGGCGCCAGCGTCTTGGTGATCGTCGCGATGGGCGCCCTCATCATTTACCTCACGATGATGGGCGTGCAGCTCTTCACGAAAGATCACGTCAACCCGCTGCATTTTTTGTTCTCGGCCGACTGGACCGGCAATCCCGATAAACCGGGAGCGCTCGTTTTCATCGTCGGTTCGATTTCGATCACGTTGTTTGCGCTGTGCGTCGGTGGGCCGTTTGGCGTGGCCGTCGGCATTTTTTTCTCGCAACTTGCTCCCAAACGTCTGGCGATGATGATGAAGCCCGCGATCGAGATCCTCGTGGGCATTCCGTCTGTGGTGTACGGCTGGCTCGGTCTTACGCTGCTCGCTCCGCTGATTCGGCACCTGACGGGAAGCCTGACTGGCTTTGGACTGCTCACCGCAGGCATCGTTCTGTCGATCATGATTTTGCCGACGGTGATCTCGCTGTCCGAAGACGCATTGCTCGCAGTTCCGGGTTCATTACGCGAAGCGTCGATGTCGCTCGGCGCCACGCGGTGGCAAACGATTTGGAGCGTGCTGCTTCCGGCGGCGAAGAGCGGGCTGACGGTAGCGGTCATTTTAGGCATTGCGCGCGCGATTGGCGAGGCGCTTGCGGTGCAAATGGTGATTGGCAACAGCCCCGTGCTCCCCAAGTCGATTCTCGCGCCGACCGCCGCGCTGACGACCGAAATCGTCACCGACATGGGCAGCGCGCAAGAAGGCACGGTGCTGTATCACGCACTGTTCTCGCTCGCGTTCCTACTGCTGCTCATCGCAATGGGTTTGATTCTGGCGGTGCGCATTGCACTTCGGAAGCGTACCTAACGTGGCAACCATTTCGCTAACGCACACGCCCGATAGGTTCGGTTCGAACGCGATCGCTGCGCGACGCCGCGCAACCGATCGAATAATGACCGGCGTACTGTGGACTGCCGCGATGGCAGTGCTGGTGTTGCTGGCGTTTTTTGTGGGCTACATTTTTTATCTTGGGGCGGGACACATCTCGTGGCATTTTCTCACTGCGCCGCCGAGTGAGGTTGACGTCGGCGGCGGCATCGGCCCCGAAATCTTCAATTCGTTCTACATTCTCATCCTGACACTCGTGTTCACAACGCCGATTGCAATGGCCGGCGGTATTTATTTGCAAGAGTACGCACGGCCCGGCTTATTCATGAACATCGTGCAGTTTTGCGCGGAATCGCTGGCTACGATTCCCTCGATCGTCATGGGTCTATTCGGACTGCTCGTTTTCGTGACGTTCTTGCACTGGAAATTCACCGCACTGGGCGGCGCACTAACGCTGACAATCTTGAACCTCCCTGCGCTCATGCGTGTAACGCAAGAAGCGCTGCAAAGTGTGCCGGAGGCGTTCCGCGAAGGATCCATGGCGCTCGGCGCAACGAAGTGGCAAACGATCACACGCGTCGTGCTGCCGAGCGCAATCGCGCCGCTCACGACCGGCGTCGTCCTTATTGCGGGCCGCATTTTCGGCGAGACGGCTGCACTGATTTTTACGGCAGGCGTCAGTGTTAGCGCAGGGCGCTCGGCATTCGATTTCAGCCCTTGGCATCAAGCGGAAACGCTGTCGGTGCATCTGTGGTACGTGCACTCCGAGGGACTCGTACCCGATGCGACTCAGGTCGGCAACGGTTCAGCATTAGTGCTGCTGGCTATGGTGCTTCTTTTCAACATCACTGCGCGCGTGCTGGGCACGGCGCTCTCAAGGCGATACACAGGGAAATGACAAGCGAACCGCAAGCGCTGCATTCGTCACAAACGCCGCAGACGTCCGACATCAAACTCGATATCGAAGATCTGAACGTTTTTTACGGCAGCTTTCAAGCGATCAAGCACGCAACGCTTCATGTAACGGGTAATTGCGTGACGGCACTGATTGGGCCGTCGGGTTGCGGAAAGTCGACATTCATTCGTGCGCTCAACCGCATGCACGATCTTCAGCCGGATGCCCGCGTTGAGGGATGCGTCACGCTGGACGGCACAAACATCTACGCGCCCGAGATCGATCCCGTTACGATCCGCCATCGTATCGGCATGGTCTTTCAGCGGCCGAATCCGTTTCCGAAGTCGATCTTTGAGAACGTCGTATACGGCCCGCGCATTCACGGTGTGCGCGGACGCAAACAACTCATGGAGATCGCCGAGCGCAGCTTACAACATGCGGCGCTTTGGGATGAAGTAAAAGATCGTTTAGACCGCTCTGCGCTTGCACTCTCCGGCGGTCAGCAGCAACGCCTGTGCATCGCACGCGTACTGGCGGTCGAGCCGGAAGTTATTCTAATGGACGAACCTGCGTCCGCACTCGATCCGATTGCGACGAGCAAAATCGAAGACCTGATCGAGGATCTCAAAAAAGACTACACCGTTGTTATTGTCACCCATTCGATGCAGCAAGCCGCGCGCATCTCCGATAACACCGCCTTCTTTTTAATGGGTGAGTTGGTCGAGACGGGTCCGACAAAAGACATCTTTTTCAAGCCAAAAGACAAGCGAACGGAAGATTACATCACCGGTCGGTACGGCTAAAGTCCTATAGTAACGCAGGTTTTAAAAATTTGATGAGAATCATTAAGGCCCGCTTAAAGGCACCTTAATTCTTCTCCTTTACAATTTGCCCCATGCAAAAACTTCTGACCCGTACCCTATTAACGGGTGCGGCTATCGTGCTGTTCGGCAGCGGCGTAGCGTCGGCGGAAACAAAGGCAACACCGGCCGTTATCGTTGCTCAAGCCTCTCCAGCACCCTCGACAAAGCCGGCGGCTACGCCGGCACCATTCACCTATACTATCAGCGGTTACGATCGCGCGTACTACTTCACGCGTACGAACACCAGCTCGAACTCGGCGAAGCCGTGGAACTACATCAACCAGGCCTCCTTCAATAATGGTACATCGCTGCACGGCGATGCCACGTTCGGCGGCAACTGGACGATCGGCGCCACGTACTTTTACGCGGAACCGTTCAACAATTGCGACGATCCGCTGGTTCACCAGTTCGGACCGGGCAACTGTAAGAAGAAGGGCGCACCGGCTACTGCCGCGGCCGCTCAAAACTTCACGGCTACTACGTACGACGACACGCTTCCGGCCTATAAGCTGAGCACGCTCGACGAAGCGTATCTTCAGTATAAAGATCTTGGTAGCGGCAGCACCATCTGGATCGGCCAGCGCGCAAACTTTAATACGCCGTGGGCCAACCCGTCGGATTCGCGTCTGAAACCGGTCGCGTTCCGTGGCGGTGATGCTACGATCATTCTCAACAAACAGTGGACGCTCGAGTTCGCTGACATGATCAGCTGGGAAGAGCGCGTCGAATCCGACTTCCTGCGCAGCAACATTCTCACGCAAAACGGTTCGTATCTCGATGCCGGCGGCATCAGCCAGACCGGCATTCCCAGCGGACAGACGGTGAACACCAACGGCTTCCTCTATGGCCGGCTTGGCTACAACGCGGCGCCGTGGGTTGCAAACCTCCATGTGTACGCGTTCAACAACGTCGCCAACGCGCTGTGGGTTGACGCCAAGTACAGCTGGAAGGCGTACGCCAAGCCGTTCATAGCATTCCAAGGCGGCACGGAGCAAGACACGGGCAGCCATATTGCGGGCAAGATCAACTCGCAAATCTTCGGCGTGCAGCTCGGCGCAACGCCATGGAAGAATGTCGACTTGACTGCCGGCTTCGATGCCATCCCGGAGAAGACCGACAATGTCACGCTGCCCGCCGGCGTTGCTTGCAGCGCGGGTCATTTGATCACCGGAGCCGGAGCGGCGCACCCGTTCAATTACTTCTTGCCTGCAGGCGGAACGCCGCAGTGCGTGAGCTCGACGCCTGGCGTCGCCGGCGGACCTGCGACCATTTACTACGGCGGCTGGGCCAGCCCGTACACCGATTCGTACGCAACGGATCAACTTTTCACGACGACCATCAGCCAAGGTATGGCGGACCGCCGCAGCCCGGGTCAGTCGGCGAAAGTTGGCAGCACCATCAATCTCGATAACAAACAGGTCCGTATCATCCTCGCGCACGCGTGGTACTGGTACGGAAACAACACCTTCGGCGTCGCTCCCACCCAAGAAACCAACGTAGACGGCACCTATTTCTTCAGCAAATACCCTGCAAAAGGTCCCTATCACGGGTTCTCGATCCGTCACCGCTATGCGGAGCGCACTACGCTTCAAGGGTTTGGCGGGTTACCGGAATTCAAATACAACCGCACCCAATTGGAGTTCGATTTCTAAATGAAACGTCTTATTGCTGCGTTCACCATGGCTGCACTGGCTCTGCCGGTTGCAGCTCTGGCTGAAACGCAAATTACGGCAGTAGGTTCGACCGCACTGCTTCCCCTCGTCAAACAAGCTGCGACGAAATATCAAACCGAACACTCTGATGTGAAAATCTCGGTGTCCGGCGGCGGTTCGTTCGTCGGTATCGCCCAAGCGTCGTCGGGCGCTGCCGATATGGGCGACTCCGACGTGATCGCGCCGGGCAATGCCGGTCTAAAAGATCACAAGGTCGCAGTCGTTGGCTTCGACGTCATTGTGAATCCGTCCGCGGGCGTCGAAAATCTCAAGGCTAAGCAAGTCCGCGACATTTTCGCCGGCCGCGTCACAAACTGGAATCAAGTCGGCGGCAAAGATCAGCAAATCGTTGTGATCAACCGCCCGCGCACATCGGGCACGCGCTTCGTTTTCAAAGCCACGATGATGGGCACGTCGCAAATCGCCGAAGGCGGTTTGATCGAAGATAGCTCGGGTTCCGTGACGCAAATGGTTGCCACGACGCCGGGTGCGGTGACGTACGTTGCTCGCGCTTACGTTGAAGGCAAGCCGGTTACGGCCGTTTCAATCGACGGCGTGAAGCCGACGGTCGACAACATCCGCAGCGGCAAGTGGAAGATCTGGTCGTACGAGCACGTCTTCACCAAGGGCGATGCGAAGCCTGAAGTTGAGAAGTTCATCAGCTACATCGCGAACGACAAGGAAGACCTCGAGAAGCTCGGTTACGTCGTTATCACGACGATGAAGGTCAAGGAACTCGGCCGCTAATCCGAGCTAAGCGGCGAATGACATGCGGGGTTCGTCTCGAATAGACGAGCCCCGTATGCTTTTTACACGCTTGCTAGCCACCGTTGCGCTGCTGCTTGCCGTCCCGGCAGGTGCCCTTGCCGATTCACAGATTACCGCTGTCGGCTCTACTGCACTCTTACCGCTGGTCAAGCAATCGGCGACGCTATACCAAGAAAAACACCCCGACGTCAAAATCTCGGTGTCGGGCGGCGGTTCGTTCGTCGGTATCGCGCAGGCGTCAGCAGGCGGTGCAGACATGGGCGACTCAGATGTGGTCGCGCCGGGCAACGCGGGCCTTGTTGATCACAAAGTGTGCGTCGTCGGGTTTGCGATTATCGTCAATCCGTCAGCGGGCGTGAGCAACTTGAGCTCCGCGCAAATCGCCGGCATTTTCGCCGGGAAAATTACGAACTGGAAACAGGTAGGCGGTAAAGATCAGCAGATCGTCGCGATCAATAGACCGCGCACGTCCGGTACGCGCGCCGTGTTCAAGTCGACGATCATGGGACGTCAAGCGATCGCCGAAGGTGGATTGGTTGAAGATAGCTCGGGCGCCGTTGTTGCGATTGTCGGGACGACGTCCGGCGCGATATCGTACGTCGCGCTAGCGTATACGAAAGAGCAGCCTATCACCGTTCTCAAGGTTAACCGCGTTGCGCCCAACAGAGACACCATCTCGCGCGGCGAGTATCCGGCGTGGTCATACGAACACATCTTCACGAAGGGCAAGGCGCGTCCGGACGTTGAGGCGTTCATCAACTTCATCGCTTCCAACCGGGAGCTGGTTGAAAAACTCGGATACATCCCCATCTCCGACATGAAGGTCAAAGAGAACAACCGCTAACCCGATGGCTCCAAAAACAATGCGCGCGCTGCGCAAAACGCAGGCCGGCCCCGGTTTTACCTTAGAGCAAATTCCAGTTCCAGCGTATGGTCCGTCCGATGTGCTGATTGCGGTTGAAAAAGCCGGCGTGTGCGGTACCGACGCGCACATTTACCACTGGGATAAGTGGGCGCAAAACCGCCTTCATCCGCCGCTCACGATTGGCCACGAATTCATGGGCCGCATTGCAGCGGTCGGCGACGCGGTGCGCATGGTGGAAGTCGGCGATCGCGTTTCGGCGGAAGGCCATATCGCTGACGGCACGTGTCTGTTGTGCCGGACGGGCGAAGAACACATCTGCGAGCGCGTTCAAATTATCGGCGTGGATCGCGATGGCGCGTTCGCCGATTACATCGTGATGCCAGAGCACAACGTGTGGAAGCTCGATCCGGCGATCCCGGATGAGTTTGCGGCCGTGTTCGATCCGCTCGGCAACGCCGTTCATACCGTAATGGCAGCCGGCGTCAGCGTGAAGTCGGTGGTGATCACCGGCGTGGGTTCGATCGGTTTGATGGCGATTCCGGTCGCTCGCGCCGCCGGCGCATCGGCGGTCTACGCGGTCGACGTCAATCCCGCGAAATTGGAGCTCGCTAAGCGGCTCGGCGCGGACGAAGTTTTTTCTGCCACTGCGCCGGACTTGGTTGATACCGTGCGTGCGCGCACGGGCGGCGACGGCGTTGACGTGCTGCTTGAGATGTCCGGCAGCGGTCAGGCAATCGACGCGGGGTTGCACATGGTGCGCAACGGCGGACGCGCCGCACTGCTGGGAATTCCCAGTGACGCGGTCAATATCAGTCTCGCCGAGCGCATTATTTTCAAGGGCCTAACGGTGCTGGGCATCAATGGCCGGCGCATGTTCGAGACGTGGTATCAAACACAAGCGCTGGTGCGCAGTGGCCGCGTCGATTTGGAACCAATTATCACGCACGTGCTGCCGTTCGAGCAATTCGATCGCGCGTTCGAATTGATGAAGAGCGGCGAGGCAGCGAAAATCGTGCTCGATTTGAAACGTTAGAGGAACGCCTTAGTCATGAACACCGCATTTGACGAAAAACTCCAAGCCGAGCTCGACAACCTCAAAGCGGCGGGCACGTATAAATCGCTGCGGCACCTGACGACGCCGATGGCGCCCGAAGTGCACATGGAAGAGGCCGGCGACGTTATCGTGCTCTCGAGTAATAATTATCTGGGCTTGTCCGATCAGCTCGAAGTTATCGAGGCCGGCAAAAAGGGTTTAGACAAATACGGCGCCGGCACGGCGTCGGTGCGCTTTATCTGCGGCACGTTCGACATCCACCGTGTGCTTGAAGAGCGTATCGCGCAATTTTTGGATTGCGAAGCATCGCTTACGTACGTGTCGTGCTGGAACGCTAATACCGGCTTGTTTCCGACGATTGCAGAAGAAGGCTCTGCAATTCTTTCCGATGAGCTCAATCACGCCAGCATCATCGACGGCTGCCGTTTGGCAAGCAAGTCGCGGCGCGAACGCTACAAGCACAGCGACATGCGCGATCTGGAAGAAAAACTCAAAGCGGTTCAGGGAAGCAGCCCGATTTTGATTGTGACGGATGGTGTCTTCTCGATGGAAGGCAGCATTGCAAAGCTGCCCGAGATCGTCGAGCTCGCGAAGAAATACAACGCTGTGACCGTCGTCGATGATTCGCATGGAACGGGCGTGATGGGGAAAACCGGACGCGGCACTATCGAGCACTTCGGCCTTCAAGGGCAAATCGACATTATCACCGGAACGCTGGGCAAAGCGCTCGGCGGCGCAGCCGGCGGTTTTGTGGCCGGCAGCAAAGCGTTGATAGACACGCTCATTCAGAAATCGCGCCCGCAACTCTTTTCGAATGCATTGCCGGCAACGATTGCTTGCAGCGCGCTCGCCGCGATCGATTACCTCGACGAGCATCCGGAGATGGTGCAACAGCTGCGCGACAACGTTGCCTATTTCCGCAGCGAATTGACCGGCCTAGGCTTCAAACCACTCGAAGGTCCAAGCGCAATCGTTCCGATCATCGTTGGCGAAACAGCCTTCGCCATCGCAATGAGCGACAAGCTCCTCAAGCACGGCGTGTTCGTAACGGGCTTCGGTTACCCGGTCGTCCCGGAAGGCACCGCGCGCGTCCGCGTCCAGCTCAGTTCCAAGCTCACAAAAGCCGAAATGGATCGCGCCTTCTCGGCATTCGAATCCGTAGGCAAAGAAGTCGGCATCCTCAAAACGACCAGCGTGTAGCGAGTGTCATGGTGAGGTATCGAACCACCGCCGAGGCATCGAGGCGCGTTCCTTACACGCTTCGCTCGCCCGCTCTCGACGGAAAAGCGACTTCCCCCCGCGTCGCCGTCGGCTGTGCGTCCTCCTTACACTGCGAACCGAACCTGCGCGCAAACACGCACGTGAACTGCGCGCCGAGCAAAATAATCTGCGCCGAATAGTTCACCCAAATGAGCAGCACAATGAGCGAGCCGAAAGCACCATAACCCGACGTCAAGCCGGCGCGCCCCAAGTACCACCCGAGCAAGAATTGCCCGACTACAAAAAGCAGCGACGTTAGCGCGGCACCGGCCCAAACGTCGCGCCACTCGATACGCGTATCCGGCAAGAATTCGAACACGAGCGCGAATGCGACCGTTAGTACGCCGAACGACACGATGAAGTCGACAATCTTTAGGATCGTGGCAAAGCCCGGAAACACGTGCGTCAGAAAACCAGCGGCAATAGTAAGCACCGCGTTAATGCCCATCGAGAGCATCATCAACGCAACGAGCGCGAGCAACACGCCGAACGCAACCGCGCGTTGTCTAATCTGATCTTTCCAGCCGAGATTCTTCGGCTGCACTTCCCATATCGTATTGAGCGCAAACTGCAGTGCGCTGAACAGGCCGATGGCCGCGATGGCGAACACCACCCACCCGATGATTTGCGCAATGATGCCGTTGCGCGGCTCGTTGAAGGTCGCGGAGACGATGGCTTTTACCGCGCCCGCAGCGCTGCCGCTGTGCCCCAGGTAACCGTAAATCAAATTGAGCGTATGCTGATGGCTGCCTAGGACGAGGCCGATGATCTCAACGATAACGATGATGAGTGGCGCGATTGCAAAAGCTGTGAAGTACGCCAGTGCGGCGGCTAGCCACTGGCCGTTATGGTTTGAGAACTCTTGCCACGTTTGCTTGAGAAGCGGCACCGCGTTGGTGCGGACGTCGCTGAGGGATTGCTGCATAGCGAGCAACATGTACCCACCGCCGCTTTAAGTTAAGGGACTGAGGGCCTTCAAATTGCGCAAGAAGGCCCCAAGGAATACACCCATCCTTGGCAGCATCGCTTCCGCCTTGCGGCGACGGCCGCGGCGAACAGTCCAATTCTTATTTCGGCGAAGCTTTCGTGGCCTGAAGTTGCTTGCTTTGGCCTGCGGTGTCAGGTTACAGACACTTTGATCGGCATTGTGTTTACGGGCATAATCGGATGATGGATGCGTCCGCAATTTTCCGGGACAAACGCTTTGGCTTGGGCGGCGTGCCATTCGGCAACGAGTTCTCTTACGTCACGGATGAAGACGCATATGCCACGATGGAAGCCGCGTGGAACGCCGGTGTGCGTTATTACGATACCTCACCTTGGTACGGCCTCGGCCTTGCAGAACGCCGCATGGGCAGCTTTTTGCACAAGCAAAACCGCAGCGAATACGTCCTGTCTTCGAAGGTCGGTAAATTACTTACCGCGTCGCGTAAGAACAACGCGAGAGAGTACTTTCCTTTCACGACGTCGCCAAACAATCTGCGCTACGATTACACGGCCGACGGCGTCAAGCGTTCTATTGAAGACAGTCTGCAACGTTTGGGAGTTGATGCGCTCGACGTCGTGTTCGTCCACGATCTTTCGCCGGACAATCCATGGCTGCCGGGGCCGTGGGAAGAGCAGTTTGAGATCGCTCGCAAAGGCGCGTTCCCTGCGCTTTCCAAGATGCGCGACGAAGGTGTTATTCAAGGCTGGGGTCTGGGAGTGAACTCCCCGGAACCGATTTTAAAGCTCATGGATACGGTCGACGCAAACGTGTGCCTATTGGCGCGCCAATATTCGCTCATCGATCACGAGCACGCGTTACATGCCGTCTTTCCAAAAGCGCGCGATCGCGGCATGAAATTTGTTGTGGGCTCATCCCTTAATGCGGGATTCATCAGCGGAAGCGCACGCTTCAACTACGGCAAAGAAAACTACAAGATACCGCCCGAGGCGATCGACAAGCGCGACCGTCTGCGAAACGTAGCCGCAAGGCACGGCGTCGACCTGCGTACGGCGGCGCTGCAGTTTTCGGCCGCGCCGGATGTCGCGGCGTCGCTCGTCGTCGGTTGCGCAAACGCGCAGCAAGTGCTCGCGGACTACACGTCACTCCAAACCAAGACACCACCGGAGTTTTGGGCAGACGTTCGCTCTGAAGGCTTGATTGAAAGCGACGCGCCGATTCCGTCTGAAGCCGTCGGCGTTTAATACGTTGTTGATTCTATTGCGCTTGCGAATACGAGGGAACGGCAGAGACTGACGCGGTATGTTTGCAAGCAATGATATGGCTGGGCGATCGTACTGGGTACCTTCCTGACGCGATAACGCAGTTTTGGGTTCGCACAACCGGCACGCGCGTTAACCCCCGTGACTGTTTGTGGCTGGACGGACCCATCGGTGACACGCGACGAATCGGAAAAGATTTTTTCGAGCGGCTCGCTACGCGCGACGGTTTGTCAGTGCGGGAGGGAAAGGGCCTGCTAACCGACGCCTCCGTGCTCGCCGGACGCGATGCGTCGCGCAAATTGCATCCTGCCGTTGCGGATTTTTATGAGAATACTGCGGAGTACCGCATCGACGCGTGGTCAGAATGGAATGGTGCATTCAAGCCTTTTGGGGTGCTATTGGCGCGCATCTTCTCGCGCCGGCTTGAACAATTAAATCTGCCGTTGAACAACTTAGAGACGAGCCGCGGGATGACGAGTCGAATTTTAGAGGTTGTTAGTGGTAGTGGAGAAGCCACTAATGTTGCATGGGTTCGCACGTTGGTCGCCTCCGGCCGAACAATTTATTCCGGAAACTACCGCGAATGCGAAGTTTCCGGCTTTGATGGAAAGTGTTTGCGCGTCTCGTTTCCACTGCCTAATGGGAATGCCACCGTTATCCTATGGCCCGAAGTTCAGCGCGATGGATCCCTAACGTTAATGTCCTGGGGCGAGCGCTTCGGCGATCCCGGGTTCTATTTCGTGTTGCGTCACGGCACGCGCGTTTACGCGCGCTATGTTCGCGCCATGCGGGAGCGGATTCGCGTCTACGCCGGTGAGGATGGCGAGTTGCGAAGCGACCATCACCTTTGGTTTTGCGGCCGTACGTTTCTGCGGTTGCATTACCGGCTCAGCAGGACGAGGGCGCCAATGGTGGCGGCCAAATGAAGAAGGCCCCTCGCGTAAGCGAGAGGCCTTCGACTTGGTTGCGGGGGCGAGATTTGAACTCGCGACCTTCGGGTTATGAGCCCGACGAGCTACCGGACTGCTCCACCCCGCGGAGCGAACCCTCATATACGGTATGACCACCGATACATTCCTGCGGGCGTTTCCCAAAATCCAGTTGCACTGTCATCTGGAAGGCACGCTGCGAGCGTCCACGTTCCTAGACCTCGCGCGGCGCCACGGGGTTGCGCTGACCTACAGCCCGCGGGGCGCTGAGAGCGATGACCCTGAGGACTTGTACCGCTTTGCCGACTTCGGCGAGTTCCTCTTGGCGTTTGCCGCGGCAAGCCGCTCGCTCGCCGAGCCCGGGGACTACGAGCGCCTTGCGGCCGAGTACGTCGACGACGCAATCGCCCAAAACGTGCTTTATGGCGAGGTCTTCATTTCGCCATCCGTATGGCAGTTCTTCAATCCGAACCTGGACGTGCGTGAATGCGTGCGCCGCATGCGCGTTGCCTTCGATACATCGCGCGAACGCATCGAGATCGCGCTGATTGCGGATCTCACGCGCAACTTCGGCGCTGAATCCGCGATGCGTACCGCGCAGCTCGCCCTCGATCTGCAGGAGTTCGGCGTTATCGGCATGGGTCTGGGCGGTGATGAAGCGCGCTTTCCGCCGGCGCAATTCAAAGATGCGTTCGCGTTCGCGCGCGATCGGGGGTTGCATTGCGTTGCGCACGCGGGCGAGGCCGCGGGTGCACAGAGCGTTCGCGACGCCGTTGAAATCCTTGGCGCGGAGCGCATCGGGCACGGCGTGCGCGCTCTTGAGGATCGTGCCGTTGTCGATCTGCTGCGCCGCAACGCGATTCCGCTGGAGTGTGCGCCAACGTCAAACGCGCTCACCGGCGTCGTCGGCGCAAACGCAGAGCATCCGCTAGTGTTGTTGGATGAAATGGGCGTTATCGTCACCATCGATGCCGACGATCCGGCGATGTTCCGCACGAGCATCACACAAGAGCTCGAATTGGTCGAGCGCATGACCAGCCGCCACGACGTCGTGCGCTTCACGCGCAATGCGGTCGATGCCGCGTTTGCTAGTCAAGAGAAGAAGGCAGAGCTGCATGCCCGCATCGATGCTGCACTGGAAAACGAAGCCGCGGGTCGAACGTAGCCCCCATGCCCGTTCATAGTCACTTCGCGGAGTCGACCGAAGAGTATCTCGAGGCCGTCTACCGGCTCGAACGCGAGGGCCCGGGAGTGACCACGTCGGGCCTGGCGTCTGAGCTCGGCGTGGCGCCGGCATCGGTCTCCGGTATGCTGAAGAAACTTGCCGCCGACGGCTATCTGGAACAAGTGGCGCGCGGCGAAGTGCGTCTCACCCGCGCAGGCCTGGAAGTTGCGGTGCGCGTCGTGCGCCGGCACCGTTTAGCGGAACGGCTGCTCACCGACGTGCTCGGCATGCCGTGGGACGAAGTCCAACAAGAAGCGTGCATGCTCGAACACGCGATCTCTGAAAACGTCGAACAACGGCTTATTGCGATTCTGGGCGATCCGCAAGAGTGTCCGCATGGTTTACCCATTCCGCCCAAAGATTTGAGCGAACCAAAGCAATACGGCGTGCCGCTCGCACAGATCGAAATCGGCGGCCACGCTGTTGTGCGCGGCGTCACGCAAGAAGTGCCGGAAATGCTGCGCTATCTGGGCGAAGTTGGTTTACGTCCCGGCGCAAACGTCAGAGTGCATGCAAAAGCGCCGCTCGGCGGTCCGATGACCGTTGAAGTGAACGATCGCCGCCACGCCATCTCACTTGAACTCGCACGCATGGTGCTTGTAGCGGTTTGATCACACGCATCATTGTTGCGCTGAACGTGCTCGCGTTTCTTTGGGAGATTGCGGTCACGGGCGGCGGCGTTCTTTCGATGATGGGCAGCAATCGCGCCGACCTTGCGCTGGCGCCGTATCTGCTCGTCCCGCAATACGTGACGCAAAATCACGAGTACTACCGCATCGTAACGGCTGCGTTCTTGCATGCCGGCATCCTGCACATCTTTTTGAACATGCTGTTTTTCGTATCGGTGAACCGCTTCATGGAAGCGGTGCTCGGTTCGGCGCGCACACTGCTGATATATGTGCTTTCGCTGCTCGGTGCGGGTGTTGCCGTGGTGCTCTTTTCCGCGCCCACTAGCGCGACGCTCGGCGCGAGCGGCGCCATTTTCGGGATGTTCGGAGCGATGTTCGCGGCGGGCTTGAAATTGGGCGAACCGGGAAGGCAGCTCGTGCGCGCCAATTTGGGAATTCTGGCGTTCAATCTTTTGTGGAGTTTTACGGTCTCGGGCATTTCGTGGCAAGGCCATGTCGGCGGACTCGTTACGGGTTTTGTGGCGACGTCGGTGATCTACTGGCCGCCCAAACCGGTGTACGCGCAGGTCGCCGACGCGAATACCGGCGCGCAGTACGAATCGCAGTTGGAAGTGCCGGATGATCGAGAACGCCATTGACGAGGTCTTCGCACCCGGCGGTCCGGTAGCGCGCGCGCTGCCCGGCTTTGAAGCGCGGCCGGGACAAGTGCAGATGGCGCAGCTCATCGAGCGCGGTATTCTCGAAGGTCTGCACACAATCGTCGAAGCCGGCACGGGCGTGGGCAAGTCGCTTGCATATTTGATTCCCGCCGTGCGTAGCGGCAAAAAGATCGTCGTCTCAACCGGAACGATCGCGTTGCAAGAGCAGCTCGTCTCGAAAGATCTGCCGCTTGTGCTGCGAGCGCTCGGCGTGCCCGCGCGCGTGACACTGCTCAAAGGCCGCAATCACTATCTGTGCAAGCAGAAACTCGAGCGCATGCAGTCGGATCGCCTCATTGCGCCGTCGCGAACGATGCAGCAGCTCTGGGAGTGGGGCGCGCGCACGCAAACCGGCGATCGCGCCGAACTACCGTTCATGCCGGCGGGCGATGAGTGGGAGCAGCTGGATGCCGATGCCGATGATTGCGTTGGCGAGTTTTGCGATCACTTCCGCGACTGTCATTTCTTCCGCAAGCGCGATGAAGCGAAGTTTGCCGATATCGTCGTCGTGAATCACGCGCTATTCTTCTTGGATCTCGCAATGGGCGGCGGATTGCTGCCGCCGTACGACGTCGCCATTCTCGATGAAGCGCATCAGTGCGAACGCTGGGCGACCGCAGCGCTCACTGCATCGCTCTCGCGCGCGACGGTTGGGCGCATGCTTCGCAAGCTGCATCGCTCCTATTATCTGCCGCCGCATTTCGATACGGATTTCGAACGCGATATGCGCGGGCTGGAAAGCGCGCTTGCGCGCGTTCAAGGCGATCGTTATCCGCTGCACGTCAATGAAGACGCAACGCCTGCGCTGGGCGCGGTTCGCGACGATCTCTACAAACTGGAGAACTGGCTATTCGCGCACTGGCACGATGCGCTCAAGAAACGCCCGCAAAATGACGCCGAAGCCGAGCGACGCCGCGATTTAGCGATGCGCAGCATTCTCGCGCATCAAGCGACGATCGAGCGAGCCGAGTCGCCGCCTGAAACGGCGATTGCGTGGGTCGAACGCGGCGAAAACGACGCGCGCTATCAAATCAATAGCGCGCCGTTCGATGTTGCGGATTTCTTACTTGCAGCGCTTTTCGAGCGCACGCCGAGCGTCGTGCTGACCAGCGCGACGATTGCGCCTTTCGCGTTTTTGAAACGCTCGCTCGGTGTTACCGAAGCGCAAGAGTTTATCGCGCCATCGCCGTTCGACTATCAAACGCAGGCGCGCTTTTACGTCGCTCCGCCCACGGTGAATCCAAAGAGTCAAGATTTCGCGCGCCGCGCCGCACCGATCATCGAGGAATGTTTGGATCGCACGCGCGGGCGCGCATTCGTGCTGTTCACCTCGTACGCGCGCTTGCGCGAAGTGTATGCGTTGCTGCGCGAGCGGTTGGCGTTTCCGGTCCGCCTGCAAGGCGAAATGCCGCGCGCGCAGCTGCTCGAGTGGTTTCGCAGCACGCCCAGCGCCGTGCTTTTTGCAACCGGCACATTCTGGGAAGGCATCGACGTCGCCGGCGAAGCGCTCTCGTGCGTCATCATCGACCGTTTGCCGTTTCCATCACCGGGAGACCCACTGGTGCAGGCGCGGCTCGAAGCAATTGAAGCACGTGGCGAGAGCGGTTTCGATGCGTACATGATTCCGAGCGCCATCGTGCGTTTGAAACAAGGCTTCGGGCGCCTCATCCGCACCAAGAGCGATCGCGGACTCGTCGCGCTTCTCGACGGTCGCGCCACAGCGTCGCGTTATGGCGCACAAATAATATCCGCGCTACCAAAGGCGGCGCGGATATCGCATCTGGACGAGTTAAGCGGCTTTTTCGACTAACCGCGCGTTAGTTGCAGTGATGCTTCGACTTATGCTGGCACGGCGTTTCCGTATGCTTCGGTTTTGGTTTCGGCGTGGGATCGCCCGGTGAGCCGTAACATGAACTGCCTTCGTCCATAGTGTGGCGTGCCGATTCCTCATCGCTCGGACACGGCGAGCATGCTGCAACTGGAGATTGCGAGGGCGCAGGCGTCGGCGTTGTAACGAAGGATCGATGACGCGTATCGCCGCCCCACTGGTCGCCTGAATAACTACCGCGACAGCAGCCGGTTGCGCCGCCTTCGTCGCCGTCGTTACCACCGTCCATACGGTGGCGTGCGTCGTCCTCGTAACCCCATGACGAGGTCGTGGGACATGCCGTTGGGACCGCCGTTGGCGTGGGCGCAACCGTCGGCGTTGGCGCTCCAGGGCCGGTCGGCGGCGCGCTCGGCGTTGCCGTCGGTGGCGGCGGCGCCGCACTCTCGTTGGTTACATACGCCAAGAAGAAATCGTAACCGGTGTTGCCGTTGAAATTCAGGACTGTCGCTTCGGCTGGAATCGAAAGACCGCCCGCGGTGGCCGTTGCCGGCCCTTGGATGATGTACGGTCCGACGCCGCCTTCATACGCCACGACATAACATGCAGCCGCGGAGGCGGGTGCCGGCGTGGGCGCACCTGCGGGCGCCGTACAGGCGGTGTAGAGTGTTGCCGCAGTCATCGTTAATGTCGTCGGGTTCGCCGGCATGAACGTGATCGGGCGGTAGGTCACGCCGGGACAAAGATTGCTCGGAACCTGTCCTGTTGCTCCGCATGCTGTCGCGCCGTTGAGCGACACGCTGCCCTGCGAGCCGTTTACCGTGAGCTGCAGCGACATGAGGTTTACCGCCGTCGCTGTCGCTTGCGTCGAACCCAAATTCCACGTGTGCGTTACACGATCGGGTTTCGAACCGATGCCGGACACGACTTGCGGCGTGGTAGCCTCCTGGCCGCCACTACAAGCGGCGACGACGGAGCCCATAACCAATGCAGCAACCGCGGCCTTATAAACGCGTAATCCGTTCACAGGTCTCCCCTCCTGGATGGATGTGCCTTTGCCGAACGACCGCGTATTCGCCCGCTAGGTTGCCTGCCCTGCTTGGGAGAGTGGGCACGTCACCATGGCACGAAGGTCGCGGCGACATGATTGTTAGTCTTCGCGGACTTCAGTCTTTGCGCGCTCCTTGAGTTCGTCGACAACTGAAGAGTCCGCGAGCGTCGTTGTATCGCCAAGTTGGCGGCCTTCGGCGACGTCGCGCAGTAAGCGGCGCATGATTTTGCCGCTGCGTGTTTTCGGCAACTCTTGCGTGAATGTGATGTATTTCGGACGCGTGAACTTGCCGAGTTTTTCGGCGACGTGTTCGCGCAGCTCGTCGGCAAGTTCGGGCGAACCTTTGCCGCCGCCGCGCAGTGAGACGAAAGCGTAGATCGCTTGTCCGGTCACGTCGTCCATCTTTCCGCAGACCGCCGCTTCAGCGACGCCCGGATGATCGACCAGTGCGCTTTCAACTTCCGTCGTTGAAATGCGGTGGCCGCTGACGTTCATGACGTCGTCGATGCGGCCCATGAACCAGTAGTTGCCTTCGGTGTCGCGCCGGCATCCGTCGCCGGCGAGATATTTGTGCGCAAACTTCGACCAGTACGTTTGCTTGTAGCGTTCGTCGTCGCCGTAAATGCCGCGCAGCATGCCGGGCCACGGGCGTGTCAGCACGATGTATCCGCCGCCTCCGAGCGGTACCGATTCGCCCTGATCGTTGACGATGTCGGCTGCGACGCCGGGAAGCGGACGCGTTGCGCTGCCGGGCGGCGTGCTCGTGATGCCGGGAAGCGGCGAGATCATGATTCCCCCCGTTTCCGTTTGCCACCACGTGTCCACAACCGGTGTTTTGCCACCGCCAATGTGCTCGCGGTACCACATCCAAGCTTCGGGATTGATCGGTTCGCCGACGCTGCCAAGGAGCCGCAGCGATGAAAGATCGTGACGCGCGGGATATTCATCGCCCCACTTCATGAACGTGCGAATCGCGGTCGGCGCCGTGTACAGAATCGTCACTTTGTAGCGCTCGACGATTTCCCACAAGCGATCCTTGTCGGGATAATCCGGCGTGCCTTCGTAAATCACGCTCGTCGCCCCGTTTGCGAGCGGTCCGTACACGATGTACGAATGACCTGTCACCCAACCAATGTCCGCGGCGCACCAATACACGTCTTTCTCTTCTTTGAGATCGAAGACGAGTTTGTGCGTCATTGTCACTTGCGTGAGATAGCCGCCCGTGGTGTGTTTGATGCCTTTGGGTTTTGCCGTTGTGCCGCTGGTATAAAGCAAAAACAGCAGATCTTCCGCGTTCATCTCTTCAGGCTCACACGTCGTCGTTTGCCCCGAAACGAGATCGTTCCAGAAGTGATCGCGGCCCTTCTGCATTGCGACATCCGCTTTCGTGCGCTGTGCAACGATGCAATGCTTGATGCTCGGCGTGTGCTGCATCGCCGTATCGCAATTGGCTTTCAGCGGAACCGTCGAACCGCGGCGCCGCCCCTCATCGGCGGTAATGAGCGCAACGCATTGCGCGTCGTTCACGCGATCCACGATCGCGTCGGGCGAGAAGCCGCCAAAGATCACGGAATGCGCTGCACCGATGCGCGCGCACGCAAGCATTGCGACGGGCAGCTCCGGAATCATCGGCATGTAGATGGCAACGCGATCGCCTTTTTTGATGCCCAGTGTGCGCAGCGCGTTCGCAAAACGGCACACTTCGTTTAGCAGCTCGGCGTAGGTGATCGTCCAGCGATCGCCCGGTTCGCCTTCGTAGTAGTATGCGATCTTGTCGCCCTTGCCGGCGCGCACGTGGCGATCCAAACAATTGACGCTAGCGTTCAGCGTGCCGTCATAAAACCAGCGCGCGAACGGTTCGTTCCATTCCAGCGTCTTGGTGAACGGCCGTGTCCACTCCAGCTTGCGCGCCCACGATGCCCAAAACTCGAGGTAACCGCGCTCGGCCTCTTCGTAAATCACGGGCTGCGCGTTCGCTTGAGCGGCAAATTCCGGCGAAGGAGCAAACCGCCGGCTCTCGGTCGAGAGCGCCTCTATGGATTCGGCCGTGTTCATGCGCCGAATTTACCGGGAGCGCGGCGCCATGCCTGCCGAATAAAGTGCGCGTGAACCACGCTTGGGCGCTTGCACTCACCATTGCTATGGGAACCGGACTGAAGACGGTACACTACGGCGCGCCGCCGCCCGATTTTGCCGTTCCTGCGCCCAAAGGAACCGTGGCGATTTCACAAATGCATGGCAAACCGCTCGTGATCAATTTTTGGGCGACGTGGTGTCCGCCGTGCACGAACGAACTGCCCTACTTCATGCGGTTGCAGCAAGAGTATGGGGATCGCGTGCGCATCGTCATGGTCGATTGGAATGAGGAGCCCAGCGTTGCGGCATCCTACTTGAAATCGCACGGCATCGAGCTGCCGCTGGTCGCCGACGAAGAGAGCAAGATCTACGCCGAGTACTCGCTCACGAAAGTCCCGGATACCGTCGTGGTTGCCCCCGACGGCAAAGTCACGTACGTCTCGGTGGGCGGGCTCTCGTGGGAGGAACTCGAGGGGGCCGTTTCGCCACTGCTCGCCAAGTAAAGTATTGGCACTCCGGTGCCGAGACTGCTAGGATAGAGCCAATGAACGAACCTGGCCCGGCTGCTCCCCAAGCGGGAGAGCTGGATAAGCGCAAAGCCTACATCCTCGCCACGGTGGTGTACGAGTACATCGCCACGGCGGAGCCTGTGGCTTCGCAGTCGCTTACGCAAAAGTATAACCTCGGTGTGAGTTCGGCAACGGTGCGCAATGAAATGGCCGAGCTCGAAGCGGGTGGTTATTTAGTACAGCCGCACACGTCCGCAGGTCGCATCCCATCGGATGCCGGCTATCGCAAATATGTCGACCAACTCATGCAGCCGGAAAAGCTTTCGCCGGAAGATCGCCGCCGCATTCGCGATGAGCTCCACGATGCAAGCCGCGAGCTGGACGAGATCATTGAATCGACATCGCGTTTGCTTGGGCGCTTATCGAAAAATCTGGCGTTCGTCACCAAGCCGGTGAATGATACAACCGTCTTCCGGCACATACAGTTAATCTGGCTTTCGGCGCGCACCGGCGTTGCAATTGTCGTAACATCGATCGGCGTTTCAGCGCAAACGATGTTCGAATTATTGAACGACGTCACGCCTGACGATCTGACGCATCTCTCGAACGCGCTTAACGCGCGTCTGGGCAACCGGGTGCTGCGCGATATCAGCGAAGACGACGTAGCCGGCGCCGTGCGCGATCTCAATTTGGGAGACGACATCAAGGGCGCAGTATTGAATGCGGTGCGTGCCGCATCATCGACCGAGCAGCCGGTCGTCAGCGCGGCGGGTGCGCAGAATTTGCTGGACCAACCCGAATTCCAAGATCTACGCAAGCTGCGTTCCATCTTGAACATCATCGAGGAGCAAAAAACGCTGTATAACTTGGTCGCCGACTCGATGAACTTTGAAGCGCCCGTGGCCAAGATTGGGCATGAACTTGGCGTGGAAGAGATGACCGACTTCAGTATTGTGACGGTTCCCTACAGTTTCGGTCCGCACGCCACCGGCATGCTTTCGATACTCGGACCGCGCCGCATGCCGTATGCGCGTCTGATGGCGCTGGCATCGGGAACGGCTGAAACACTTTCCGAACGGCTTGGCGACGTAGAGATCAAGTGACCAAAGACTTCTACGAAACACTTGGCGTGAGCCGCAACGCGTCCGCCGAGGAAATAAAACGCGCCTATCGCGCCTTGGCGCGAAAACACCATCCGGACGTTGCGGAAGACAAAGCGCAGGCCGAGCATCGCTTCAAAGAGATCAATGAAGCCTACGAAGTGCTTTCCGATCCGCGCAAGCGCGAGCAGTACGATCGTTTTGGCACGACGTCCGCTGCGGGTGCGCAAGGCGGCTTCGGCGATTTTGGATTCGGCAACTTCGGATCGTCGGGCTTCGGCGATATCTTCGACATGTTTTTCGGCGAGCGCATGGGTGCGCAGCAAACGCAAGCGCGCCGCTCCGGCCCTGCGCGTGGATCCGACCTGCGTTACGATCTCGAAATCACGCTCGAAGAAGCGTTCCGCGGAACCACGCGAGAGATTCAGTTCAACCATCTCGCGCAATGTCAAACGTGCAACGGCAGCGGTGCCGCGCCCGGATCGCTGATCGTCCCGTGCGACCGTTGTCAGGGAAGCGGTGTGATGCGAACGGTGCGGCAAACGCCGCTCGGGCAGTTCGTGACGCAATCCGCCTGCACGACATGTGGCGGTGAAGGGCAGATCATTCAGCGTCCGTGCGAGTCATGTCACGGCCGCGGACGCCGTGAAGTCGAACGCAAGCTGTCGGTGAAAGTGCCGCCGGGCGTCGATGAGGGCAGCCGCATTCGCATCAACGGTAACGGCGAGGCCGGCATTCGCGGCGGTCCGGCCGGCGATTTGTTTGTGTATCTGAGTATTACGCCGCACGCATTGTTCAAACGCGACGGGCTCGATGTCTACGTCGACGTGCCGATCAGTTTTCCGCAGGCCGCGCTTGGCGCGCAGGTCCAAGCGCCCACGCTGGAAGGGCCGCTCGCAATGAGCGTGCCGCCCGGAACGCAGAGCGGCACAACGCTGCGCCTGCGCGGCAAAGGTATGCCCAGTGTGCGCGGAACGCAGCGCGGCGATCATTACGTGACGGTGCACGTCGCCGTGCCCGGCAAAGTCAGTAAACGGCAACGCGAACTGCTCGAGGAATACGCGCGGATCTCCGGCCAGGATGACGAGCGATCGTTCTTCGACCGCGTCAAGGACGCGTTCAAGCCTGAGTAAACCGCGGTTCTTCGTGGAAGGCGCGCATGCGCCGGGCGATCGAATCGCACTTCTGGGCGCGGACGCCCGCAAAATTCTTACCGTGCTGCGCATGCAAACCGGCGATTTGATCGACGCCATCGATTCCGCCGGGCGCACGTTCGAAGCGGCACTCGAGATCTCCGGAAAGCACGTGCACGCGACGCTGCGCACGCAGCTTGATGCGCAGCGGGAATCTTCCGTGCGCATCGCGGTCGCGCAAGGCATTCCCCGAGCGCAGAAGATGGATTTTGTCGTCGAGAAATTGACCGAGCTGGGCGTTGCGGAGATCGTTCCGCTGGCCAGTGAACGCACCGTCGCCGATGCGAGCGATCATAAACGCGAGCGCTGGGCGCGTCTGGCGCGCACGGCGGCGCAGCAATCGGGACGCAGCGACATTCCGCTGATCGCACCGCCGAAGCAGTTGTCCGAACTCATGAGCGGCTTCAACAGCTTTGACCGCGTGCTGTTTCCGTGGGAACTCGCGGCTCAGGCGCCGGTCAAAGAAACTTTTGAAACGTTGCTTCAAGGTGTCCGGTCCGTGCTCGTCGTCATCGGCCCCGAAGGCGGCTTTAGCCAGGACGAGGCGCAGTCAGCACAAGCAAGCGGAGCATCGGTCGTTTCGCTCGGGCCTCGGATTTTGCGCACCGAAACCGCCGGTTTAGTCGCGGTGAGCTTCGTGAATTTCGTCCTCGGCGGGTAAAACGCAGCGATGGCAAGGTTGTTGGAAGAGCTCAGCCCCGGAACCCCTGTTGTTGACCGCAGCGGCGAGCCGGTGGGTGAAGTGCGCGGCATTTACGGTTTGGGCCAAGCGCGTGCGGCCGAATACGTGCTCATTCATTGGGATGCGCGCGGCGTCGACGCCTTGATTCCATCAACGGAGGTCGCGTCACTGAACGAACGTGTCGAGCTCCTCGGCTCCGCAAGCTCGTACGATACGCTGCCCGCATTCGACCCTGCCGCGAATCCTTCGCTGCACGCACTGTAAAAAACCAAGAAGAATACGCCGTCGCGTCGTACTAGCCCAACGCAAGTATGGGCAAACTCAAATTCTCAATCGTAATTCCCACGTACAACGAGGCAGGTGGTATCGAACGCCTGCTGCGTTCGCTTGGAACGCTGTTCGCGGAAAATCAGCTCGACGGCGAGATCATCGTCGTCGACGACAACTCCCCGGACGGCACCGGCGCAATCGTGGATCGACTCAGCTCCGAGCTGCCCGTACGCTGTTTGCATCGCGCCGGCAAACTGGGACTTTCCAGCGGCGTCATCGAGGGGTGGCGTTTTGCGCGCCCCGAGTCCGAAGCGCTGGGCGCGATGGACGCCGACTTCAGCCACGATATCAACATTCTTCCGCAGATGGTCAAGGCGCTGGAAAACGGTTACGGTCTTGCCGTCGGCAGCCGCTACGTGCAAGGCGGCGGTATCACAAATTGGCCGATGAAGCGCATCGTGACATCGAAAGTTGCATGCATGCTTGCGCAGCCGCTCACGCGCATCAAAGACATCACCAGTGGGTATTTCCTGGTTCGGCGCGATGCGCTCGAAGGCGTCGAGCTCGACCCGATCGGATTCAAAATCGGCCTTGAGGTGATTGCCAAAGCGCACTACGGGAAGGCGATCGAAGTGCCGTACGTGTTCACCGATCGCATCGAGGGCATCTCGAAAATGAACCAAAAAGAGATCGTGAATTACCTCAAGCAGCTGCGCAAACTCTATACTGCGCGCCTATTCGGCCAAAAGGCCGTGAGCCGGAACTAGCAGATGCACGAATGGCTTCGCGGACGCGCCGCCGCTAGGGAAAAGCCCGTCGAGGAACCGGCGCTTTGGACGAAATGCCCCAAATGCAACGAGGTGCTGTACCGTCGCGACTTGGTGGCGAATACATGGGTTTGCACCCGCTGCGGCCATCATTTCCGCATGTCGGCATTCGATCGCATCAATTCGCTGATCGATAACGACTTCACCGAAATCGGCGCCGACGTGATGCCTGGCGATCCGCTGGAGTGGGTCGATAAGAAGAGTTATAAAGCGAAGCTCGCGGCGGATCGTGAGAAGTCGTCGCTCTCCGAAGGCGTCGTGTGCGGCATCGGCGCGATCGGCGGGCACCGCGTTGCGCTGGGCGTGATGGATTTTCATTTCCGCGGCGGCACGATGGGCACGGCCGTCGGCGAGCGCATCACGATGTTGCTGGAAGCCGCGCTCCAGCAAAAACTGCCGTGCATTATTTTCACGGCAAGCGGCGGCGCGCGCATGGAAGAAGGCATGCTGGCGCTCATGCAAATGGCGAAAACCACATCGGCCGTCGCGCGCTTCATGGAGGACGGCAATCTCTTCGTCACCGTGCTCACCGACCCAACGACCGGCGGCGTCTCGGCATCATTCGCATTTCAGGCCGATCTGATTTTTGCCGAACCTAAAGCGATGATCGGATTTTCCGGACGCCGCGTGATCGAACAAACGATCCGGCAGAAGTTGCCCGACCAGTTTCAAACGGCGGAATTTTTGTTGGAAAAAGGCCACATCGACGCGGTCGTGCACCGGCATCAGCTCAAAGCGACGCTCGTGCGCGTGCTCGAATATGCCGCCGCCGGACGCGCCAACGTGCAGCGCACGCGAGGAGCGAGCAGCGCATGAATAATCCGATTGCCGAACGCGAACGCGGCCTGCTCGAGCTCGAGCGCCGCATCGAAGAACTGCGCACCGCCAATGCCGCGCAGCCGGTGGACATGTCACCCGAGATTCGCGCACTTGAAGCCAAGTACGCCGAGATTCAGCGCGAGATCTTTGGAGCGATGTCGCCGTGGGAGAAAGTCCACATGGCGCGTCACCCCAAGCGGCCGACGGCGCTGGATTATATCTCCGCGTTCGATCAATTCGACGAACTGCACGGCGACCGGCATTCGCGCGACGATCAGGCCATCGTCGGCGGTCTGGCGCGTCTGCGCAAAAACTCGGTGATGATCATCGGTCAGCAGCGCGGACGCGACACGAAAGAAAACGTCAAGCGCAACTTCGGCATGCCGTTTCCCGAGGGTTATCAGAAGGCGCAGCGTCTAGCCAAGCTCGCCTCACGCATGGGTTTGCCGATCGTCACGTTCGTCGATACGAAAGGCGCCGATCCGTCGGCGGCGTCGGAAGAGCGCGCGCAGTCCGAAGCCATTGCGGCATGTCTGTTTGAGTTTTCCGTTTCGCCCGTGCCAATCGTTGCGACGGTGATCGGCGAGGGCGGCAGCGGCGGCGCACTTGCGCTGAGCATCGCCGATCGGATTCTGATGCTGGAGAACAGTTACTATTCCGTTGCGAGCCCGGAAGGGTGCGCGGCGATCTTGTGGAGCGATGCGTCGAAAGCCGATGAAGCCGCCGGCCACCTCAAGCTCACCGCACAAGACTTGCGCGAATTCGGAATCATCGACGAAATTATTCCCGAACCGCTCGGCGGTGCGCATCGCGATGTAGCGGGAACGATCGCGCGCGTGCTGAATTCAATAGAGCTAGCGCTCGGGGAATTATCGGCATTTCCACCGCAGCGGCTTCGGGAGGCACGCTATTTGAAGTACCGCCGCATCGGACAGTGGGCGTCGTAACGCTCGTCCGCCGCGTACTGGTCCTGGCTCTCGCCATAGCAGCGTTCACTTTCGTGTCCCTCCAATTCGCGCATATGATCAACGAGAACATCGCGATGGCGAATTCGCTTTCGGCGGTGCAAGACGATATCGAGCAGATGCGCGAACGGCGCCGCCATCAAGAGATGGAGATCCGGCGCCTGAACGATCCTGACGGCGCGGTGCCCGAAATTCACGAGCGGCTGCGATTGGTCCGTCCAAATGAAGCGCTCATCTACGTGAAGCCTGCGGTTCCGCAAAAGCCGTGAGTCAGACCGAGCGCGGCATCGTGATCAATATCAACGCGTACGGCGCGACGGCGCGACTCCTCGACGGGCGCCTGGCCAGCGTGCCGCTTTCGGATTTGGAAGAGCACCGGCCGGCGTATGAGCGCGCGCTCACCGGGCGTAAAGTGCTGGAATTTATCGTGCGCGGCGATCGCCGGCACGCAATGGCGCTTCTCGCGCCGCAGCTGCGCGACGAGGACTTCGAAGAGCAAATCGCCGGCTACTTGAAGATGACCGAAGAATGGGAGAAGCCCGAAGGGCCGCCGGCGCACGAACGGCATTTCTTGCGAAAGAAAAAACGCGCCGCGCTCTTTGAATCGAAGCATTCGGCAAAGCAATGATCCGCGGCGTGGTCTCCATTGGCACCAACTCAACGCGAGCGTTGGTTGCCGATATCGGCGATCCGCCCCACGTGTTGCTCGCGCGTTCCACCGGAACGCGTATCGGTGAAGGTCTGAAGGAAAGCGGCCATCTCGACCCCGGCGCGGTGCAACGCACGCTCAATGCGATGAAAGAACACGTTGCCGCCGTTCGCAAACACACCGGCGAAATTACCGCAATTGCAACCAGCGCGCTTCGCCGCGCCGATGATAGCGAGCAGTTTGCAAAGCAAATTGAATCGATCGTCGGCGCGCCGCTGGAGATCATCTCCGGTGATGAGGAGGCGCGTCGATCGTACATCGGTGCCGTCACGCCGCTCGTGCCGGCGCATCCCGATACGATCTTCGGCGTGCTCGACGTGGGCGGCGGAAGCAGTGAGTACGCCAGCGGACATGATATGCACCCGGACGACGTCGTCTCGTGCGAGATCGGCGCGGTTCGCTTGACGGAAATGGTGCCGCAGCTCACCGGCGCGCGCGGGCACCTGGATAGCAAGCATGTCGAGCACGCTCGCGAGCTCGTGCGCGAGGCGCTTGCGCCGCTGCACCGCTTTCCCGAGCCGAAGTTGATGGTGCTCGTGGGCGGAAGCGCGAGTACTGCGGTTGCAATTGTGCGCGGCTCTACCGCGCGCTTTGAATATGCGGAAGTCGAACGCGGCGAGTTGCGCGGTACCATTGCGGAATTGCAAAGCCGCGATTTGGAAGCGCGAAAAGCAATGCCGGGAATGAATCCGCAGCGTGCCGACATACTGCTCGCCGGTTTGCTGATCATCGACGAGGCGCTGGAAATATCAGGCGCAACCTGTGCGCTTGCGTCCACAAATGACTTGCTGCTGGGCACCGCGCTGCTTGCAGGCGGTAAAGCCGCGTAAGAACTCGAAGTCGCCGTCTATGTCAGATGGTGATGTATACCGCGCCGTCCTGGACGCCCGGCGCGCGTGGAACGATTATTTAGACGCAACCGACGAGGAAGAAGAAGAGGTCTACGAAGCCTACCTCGAGGCTGCGTCGGATGCCGTTCCGCTAGTCGGCGGCCTCATCGAACTCTGCGTTGAGGCGAATCTCATCGCCATCTCCGCGCGCGATCGCGAAGAGCGCTACGTCGATCTGGCCGCAACGAACGCGCGCGTGCACGCCGACGCCATCGTTGAAATCGTCGGCGACATCGTGCTAGGACATTCGGACGAGCTGCCGTCGTTCGAACGGCGCATGGTCGCACCCGACGACGAAGAAACGCGCTTCAACCGCGCGCGCGAAATGTTCCGCGAGATGAACCGGCCCAACGTCAGCCGCGCCGTCGATGAACTGCGCGGATTACGCGACGAATTGCTGCGCAGCGGCCAGGAGGCGTTCGCATCGCGCATTTCGCACGTGCTTGGCCTCCTGCAGATTTCGCCGCCACGGCTGAGCGACTAGATTCGCGGAATTCCGCTCTCGCTGCCCGGCACGGGTTGTTGCTGCGTGACTTCTTCGGTCGGTAAGCCTTGCGCTTCGTACGCGTCAAAGCCGCCCTCCAAGATTTTCGCGTGTTTATAGCCTTCGTGGCGTAAGCGCTCGGCTACGCGCTCGGCCGTTTCGTCGTCGTCGGCGTAGACGACGACGTTGCCGTCGTGCGGAATCGGCAGCGTCAGCGGCTCTTCGCTCAGCAGCGCATTGACGTCGTACTGGAGCGCGCCGCGGATCTGCCTGCGTTTGTGATGCTTGCGCACGTCGAGCGTCGGCATATGTGTCGTGTCGAGCTCTTGCGGTTTGATCCCCACTTAGCGGCTTTTCTTTCGCGAGGATTTACGCCGGTTGGGATTGGGCGGAACTTTGCCGCCGCTGCGGCGCGCTTCCGACAACCCGATCGCGATGGCTTGCTTGCGGCTCTTTACTTTCTTGCCGCTGCGTCCGGACTTGAGCTCGCCGCGTTTCATCTCGTGCATCGCGCGCTCGACTTTACGTCCGGCCTTCTTGCCATATTTGCGCCCGCCGGATTTCTTACGTCCGCCGGACTTCTTGCGTCCGTTCGTTGACTTCTTGCGTCCGTTCGTTGACTTCTTGCGTCCGCCCGTTGACTTCTTGCGTCCGCCCGTCGACTTCTTCCGGCCGCCGGTCGATTTTTTGCCGCCACCGCGCGTCGATGTCGATGCCGACTTCTTGCGCCCGCCTGTTGTTTTTTTGCGTCCGCCGCGTGCTGATGTTGACTTCTTGCGGCCGTTGCTCGATTTCTTACGGCCGTTGCTGGATTTTTTGCGGCCGTTGCTGGATTTTTTGCGTCCGCCGGTTGATTTGCGTGCGCTGGATTTGCGTCGTCCGTTGCCTCGTGCCATATCGTTCCTCTCTACGAATTTGACCATGTGGCCGCGCGGATCGTAGAGAAACGCAACGTTGCTGCGGTCGAATAAATCGAAAAATTCATCCCAATCGACTTGCTGTAAGTTCTTTTCCGGCTCGCCGAAATCGATGCGCAGGACGCCGGTGCCTTTAACGACTGCGGGGTGACCGTCGTTCGACTCGACCCACTCGCGGATCTCGTCATGATCGGTCGTGGTCTGTGCAGTTGCCAATTTGTACCTCCAAATTAGGCAGTTTCTTGTTGCTTCTTACCCGGCCGCGGCCATTTGCATCAAAACGTACAATTCTGCGAGCACTTCCGGCACGGTAATTGACGCAAGTCCGGGGTCCACGTAGTCGGCATGCGGATCGCCAAGTGTGCCGCGCCAAATCACGCGATGCAACCGGCGTCGCGGAGGACCCCACAAATGCGGACTCGTCGGGCCGAACAAAACGACGGACGGCGTGCCAAGCGCGGATGCCACATGCGCAATGCCGGTGTCACCGCAGACGACGGCGCGCGCCGCTGCGACAAGCGACGTTAGTTCGGAAAGATCGGTCTGGCCCGCAAGGACGTCGGGAATCGGAATGTGCGCGGCACGCGCGATCAGCCGGCACCGGCGGAATTCTTCGGCGGATCCGGTCAATATCACACGCTGTCCTTGACGGCGCAGCGTGGAACAAAGCTCGACCCATTTGGCAACCGGCCACCGCCGCGATTCGCTTGCCGCGCCCGCATGCACTAAAATGGCGCCACGCGCGCGTTCGTCCGGCACGGGCGCCGTTATCGTGATGTCGCTTGGGTCGGCGGCGATGCGATGGCCACGCAGCATGCGGCACCAACGCTCGATCTCGTGTTCGTCGGCACGCCACTTCGGGAATTTTTCGGTTCCGGGAATGTGCTCGCTCGCGAACGCGATCAGGCGCCGGGGTTGCAATTGCAGCAGCACTTGATGACTCTGCGGTCCTTTGCCGTGCAAATTAACGGCGATGTCGATCGGCACGTTCGCGTTCACGGGCGCGAGCGGCGCTGCGTGGATTACTTCATCAACGCCGCCGCATAGATCCACGATGGGACGCAGATGTTGCGGCGCGGCAAGGATGCGGTGATGATCCGGAAACGCGCGCGCAATCGCGCGAATGGCCGGCACGGCGGTCAACATATCGCCCAAACCGAGTGCGCGCAGCACGAGCAGGGCCGGTTTCATTGCTCGTTTACGAAGCGCGGCGGTCCCGTGCGCGTTCAAAGATGAGATCGCGATACACGGCCATGGTATCGCACGCGATGCGCGCCCACCCGTAGCGCCGGTTCGCGCGGCGAGTTCCTTGCACGCCCAGTTCGCGCCGGCGCGCATCATCTTCAAGCAAGCGGCGCAGTGCGTGGGCGAGCGCTTCGGGCGAACGTGGCGGAACGTGAACGCCGGTCACGCCGTCGACAATACTGTCGACTAAGCCGCCGACTTGCGAAACCACGACCGGCACGCCGCACGCCATCGCTTCCAGCGGCACGATGCCGAACGGCTCGTACCATGGATAACACACGACGGCATCGGCCGATCGGAGCAGCGACGGGACGTCGGTACGCTCGATGCGTCCGCGAAAGATAACGCGGTCCGCAACGCCGTAATCGCGCGCGAGCTTTTGCAAACGCTGCGCTTCCGCATCGAGGTGCAGTTTATCGCGCTCCGGTCCGCCCGCAACGATGAGTTCCGTGTCTGGAAGCTCTGCGAGCGCTGCGATCACGTCGCCGATGCCTTTACGCTCTACCAAACGGCTCAGGCACACCAAACGCTTGCGATCGCCACGCGGTTCGCTTGGACCCAGCGGTCCGAACATCTGGAGATCGACCCCGCATGGAACGACGGCAATGTTGGACGAATCGGCGCCCATCCGGATGAGCTCGAACGCTTCCGCCGTAGCGGTCGCAACGATTCTGCCGCTTTCGCGAGCGATGCGTTCCTCGAGTTCCAAACGTTCCGGCGGACTCGTATCTTTCGATCCTTGATGACGCCGTTTTTCAATGCCGAGCGCGTGAAACGTGTGCACCATCGGCACGCCGAGGGGCTTCGAGGCATCGAGCGATGCAAGACCCGACATCCAGAAGTGCGCGTGCACAACGTCCGGCGGATCGGAGCTCCAGCGCTTGTGCAATATCTGCGCGAAGCGCGTCATATGTGGAAGCAGTTTGTCTTTTTCGATTGCTTCGGGCGGACCCGCGTCAACATGTTCGACGACGACGCCGGGCGCATATTTTACGCGGCGCGGCACTTCAGGATCGTCGCGTCGCGTGTACACCGTGACGTTTACGCCTTGCGCGGCCATCGCTTGTGCGAGCGAAGCAACGTGCACGTTCTGTCCGCCGGCATCCACGCCGCCGAGCACGGCGAGCGGGCTAGCATGCTCCGAGACCATTGCAACCTTCATCATACGAGTTCTCCTAGCAGCCGGTCCCAATCGGCGGTAAAACGTTCTAATCCGTAGCGGGCTTTTGCATACGCGCGCGCCGATTGCCCAAGTTCACGTGCGCGCTGCGGCTGCCGCAGAAGCTCTGAGAGGGAATCGATAAGGACACTAACGTTGGTTGAGATAATGCCGGCCTCCGCAGGCACGGCTTCCGGAACTTCCGTCGTCGCTAATGCAACAACCGGCATTCCCAAATGCATTGCCTCGATCAGCGATAAACCTAGTGACGTCCAGCGGATTGGATGCAAATAGACGCGGCGACGCGCCATTTCGGTGTGCAATTGCGCTTGAGGTAAATTTTCGTAGCCGCCGCGCGCACCGGCGCCCATGCCGAAAAGCTCGACAGGGACATGCGATTCGAACGACTGGAGCAAATCCGTGCCGGTCACGCGCGCGCGCCGCTGCGGTTCGTTAATAACGACGGCGCACGATGCGATCTCACCGGTGTAGCGGTATCCGGGATCGACGACACCGTGTTCGATTACGGTACGTGGACGATCGCCGCAATCCCAGAAAAGATCGTTGAAGTGCGTGACGTGCACGACGTGCACACCAGGCATGTCCGCGGATGGATGACGCATTGCGTTGATTGCGCCTTGCGGCGCATTGTGTTCGACGTACACCGCCGGCACGTCAACGCCGGGCGTAAGTCCGGTCCACGATTTAACGAGTTCGCATTCATGCGCGCGCTGTAAGATGACGACGTCGGGGCGCAGGTCGCGCAGCTCGTCTCGCATGCATTCGACGACGTTGCCCGGCCAGTCGAACGTTTCTGCACGCCCGCGACCGTCTGGGCCGCGTCCCGGTAACACCGGAACGAAGTAGTCATGCGATCCCTGCACGAAGGCGGTCATCCACGATCCATGCACGTGCCAAGCCAGAATGCGCATTATGCTGCTCGAGCCTCGGGCGGCAGCAGACGTTCGAGTGCGCGCACGACGTCTTGTACGCCGACAACATCTAAACACGGTTGCCCTTCAACCGGACACAGGCGAGCGCGGCATCCTGCGCACGGTGCTTGCTGGTCGCCCAGAATAACGTGCGGCACTTTCCACGGTGCAAAGCGCGAGACCGGAATGGTTGGCGGGAAAATTGAGACAACCGGCGTTCCAACAGCGGCGGCGACGTGCGCAGCGGCCGTATTGCCACAGATGACCGCCGATGCATTGCGCACGACGCCCGCAAATTCGGCAAACGTTGTTGCTCCACCGAGATCGAGCGCGCATTCGCCGGCGACGCGCGCGGTGAGTTCGCGTTCCGATGAAGCTCCGGTGACGGCAATCCGGTATCCGGCTTGCGCGAGCGTCGCGACGAGCTCCGCGTTTCGCTGCGGAAACCACGCGCGCGCAGGTACTGTCGCACCTGGATGGACGACGACGTAACGCCTGCCGAGCGCTTCTATTGCCGGCGTCGTGTATTCCATCGCCAGCCGCGCGTCGTCGTACGGCGCGAGCTCGTACCCCATCGCGCTTGCGAGCGAGAGCGCGCGATCGACTTCGTGGATGTCGTCGTCGACGCGATGGCGCACGTCCAGCAGCGATCCGGGGTAATCGACACTGATCGCGCCGATGCGCGGAATACGCGCCATGCGAAGAAGAAGCGCGAGTGGTAGCGGGCTTTGGTGGAAGGACGTAAAGATTATCGCTTCATCGAACCCGTGCGCGCGAATTCGCGTGACGAACGCCCACATGTCGTTCGCGTCGATCGGTGAGGGCTGCGCATCGATCCATTGCGCTTCGCGGACGATCACGTCGGTGACGCCGGGAAGAAGGCGCGCTGCCGCTTCGCCGCGCGGCCCGCACAGAAGTGTGACTTCGGCGTTGTTTGCGATTGCGCGCAGCGCAGGGCCGGCGAGCAGCACGTCCCCGTTGTTGTCCTGGCGCACCGCAAGAACGCGCTTCATGCGGCAGCTCCGTATGCGAGCGCAACCTCGACAGCTTGCAGCAGATCACCGCAAACAACATTTGCGCTTTCGATGTCCGGCGCGAGGGTGACCGGCGTCGGAACTAAGATTGGCAATGCCCCTGCGGCGCGGGCGGCGTCGATGTCGCTGCCGATATCACCGATCATTGCAATTTGCGATGTTATAAGATGAAACTCGCGCGCAGCCTGTTCGATGAGGCCCGGCTGGGGTTTGCGGCAGGCGCATGCATCAGCCGGCGCGTGACCACAGACGAACCACGCATCGATCGCACCAAGTTGCTCTTCGATCTGTCGATGCGTCTCTTGTAGCTGTGCCGCGCTCAGCGTACCGTCGGCGATGCGCGGCTGATTTGTTGCAACGCCGATGCGAATGCCGCTGCGTCGCAATACTTCCAACGCTTCGCGGGCGAATGGCATCGGCGTCACCGTTGCACTTTTGGGCTCGTCTGCGATGAGCGTTCCATCGCGATCGAACAGCACCGCGCGAATCATTGCGCCTGCCCCAGCAATTTCGGAAGACGCGCGGACCCGCGCGCGCGGTGATAGACTGCTGCGAATGGAATGATCGTGCTTGTCGCAAGCATCGTCGCAATCTCGCGCGGTGTTTTCGGGCCGGGAGCGATCCGGCGGTACGCGAATTCGGCCGTCAATGCGAGCCATCCGGCCGCACACAGTACCGTCGCCAGATGCAGCGGCCAGCGAGGCGCCGGCGCACCAATCCGCTCGCGCCAAGCGCGGCCGTGAAGCGCACGCATGAGCACGTCGTCCGCATTTCCGGCCTGCAAACGAACGCTGATCCACGGATCGGCCGGACGCACGGGATGCGTTGACCGGCGCACACCGCGCACGATCGCATAGCCCGCGTTTCGCGCGCGCAGCGCAAAGTCGGAATCTTCACGATATGCGCGCTTGAAGCGTTCGTCGAATCCGTTCAGGTCTTGCAGCACATCGCGGCGGTACATCATATCCGCGGTAATCCATGGCGCGTCTTGCAGCGCCGACACATTGCGCTCCCAATCCGTCGCGGGCCGATCTTCAGGGAGCGGCACACGCAGTTGCGCTTGCGAGCCGGCAACGTCGTCGGTGAGCTCTGCGGCATCAAGTGCTGCCAGCGCAAGCCAATCATCGGCAACCACAACGTCGTCATCGAGAAACGCAATGCAAGGCGCAATCGAATGTTGCCATCCGATATTCCGTGCCGATGCCGGACCCGACGCTTTGCCGCGCACGATGTCAACGCGATCGCGCACGCGCTCGTCGATACGATCGTGCTCCAGCGGTGTCGACGTATCGCGGCGATCGTCCACGACGATGATGCGTCCGTCGAACGTACCGCGGGAACGCGCAATGGACTCGAGCAGCTCGTAGAGCGAGTCCCGGCCGATCGTCGGAACGACGACATCAAACCGCATGCGCAAGCACTCCGGCGCGGCGCAGCAAGAATGGACCCATTGCCAGCGCGTCGATTGGCGTGGATCCGAAACACTCCAGCGCGTCACGCGGATCGTCGACCATCGGACGGCCGGCGGTGTTGAAGCTCGTATTGATCACAACCGGCACGCCGGTAAGTTTTTCAAACTCAACCAGCATGCGCGCGACCAGCGGTTCCTCACGTTCGTCAACGGTCTGCACCCGCGCCGTTCCGTCGACGTGCACGGCGGCTGCGATAGCCTCGCGCCACTGCGGCTTTACGCGATGCGTAAAAAGCATGTACTGGCTCGGTAATTGACCGTCGAATATTTCGGCGGCGCGGCTCGCAAGCACCATCGGCGCAACGGGGCGGAATTGTTCGCGGCCTTTGATGTTGTTCAGCCGTTCCAAGTTCTTCGGATACTTCGGATTCGCGAGCAGACTGCGATGGCCGAGCGCGCGCGGACCGAACTCGCTTCGGCCTTGGAACCAGCCGACAACGCCATCGGCCGCAAGAATATGTGCTACTTCGACCGCGACATCGTCGGGACGCTCGAAGTCGAGCTGTGCGATTTTTAGCCGGCGTGCGATCTCGTCGTCGCTCCACTGCCGCCCGAGCGCTGCAGTTTGCATCGGTTCGATCCGCTCACCGCGTTCGCGCGCGGCAAAAAGCGCCGCGCCAAGCGAGGTTCCCGCATCGCCGGCCGCAGGCTGCACCCACACTTGTTCGAACGGCCCTTCGCGTGCAAGGCGCGCGTTGGCAACGCAGTTTAACGCAACGCCGCCCGCCAGCGCGATGTATCGATCGCCGGTTTGCGCATGCAGCCATCGCGCGAGTTCAAGGATCACTTCTTCCAGCCGTGTTTGCACGCTGCAGGCGAGGTCGGCATGACTGCCGTCGAACGGCGCATCTTCGCTGCGCTTTGGTGCGAACTGCGTGAAATCAACAGGCGCTATGGTAAACCCGCCGTTTTCGGTAACGCGAACGGCATCGCGGAACGCGTCCAAGAAGCGCGGTTTTCCGTAACCCGCCAAACCCATGACCTTGTATTCATCCGATGACCGGTGGAAGCCGAGATGCATCGTGAGATCTTCGTACAGAAGTCCGAGCGAATGCGGTAGCGCTTGCGTGGCCAGAATGCTAAGTTTGCCGTCGCGCACTTTGCCGGCGAGATAGGAAGAACGTTCGCCTCTTCCGTCGGCGACGAGGACGGCGCAGTCGCCGAACGGCGCTGCTAAGTACGCCGACGCGGCGTGCGCCACGTGATGCGGAACGAACTCGAATGCCGCGCGCTCTATGCCGGGAAACGCGCTGCGCATGAAGTTCGGGACACGCGATGCGTACAAGGTGCGCAGCGGTTCCCACTCGTCGGTAGTGAGATCGCCGCCCGGCTGTGGAGCGAGCGACGGATCGTACGAGTACGCTACAACATCGATGTCGGCGGGTTGTAAGCCCGCTTCTTGCATGCACCATGCGGCCGATAATGACGGAAGCTCCCATGTTGTAAACGGAACGCACGCTTTTCCGTGTTTGCGGCGGTTCAGACGTTCTTCTTCGCATGCCGCGACAATGCGTCCACCCGCGACCAGTGCCGCAGATGAATCGTGAAAAACTGCGTTTATTCCTAGAACGTTCACAATGCTTGGCCGCTTTTCGCTTTTTAAATTCAGTTTCTAAATAAAGTGCGCGCGGGTGATTCAACGAGTAGTGTTTCCGTGAAGTGGAAACTTAAACGCTTAGGTTAAAAGGGGGCACCATCATGGAATACCTGCACTGAACATGCTTCGCGTTGCGGTATTTGGTTGCGGTTATGTCGGTCTGTGTACGGCTGCGTGCATTGCGCGCTTAGGCAACAACTGCACGTGTTACGACACGGAACAAATGAAGCTGCGCGATTTGCGCGACGGCCGCGTACCATTCTTTGAACCGGGCTTGGCGGAGCTCGTTTCAGAGGAACGTGCCGCTGGCCGCTTACAGTTTTGTATGTCGGCGCGCGAAGCGCTCGCGGATGCACAGGTTGTGTTTATTGCCGTCGGCACACCGACAGGGCCGACGGGTGAAGCGGATCTTACGTACGTTCGTCAGTGCGTTCTCGACATTATCGAGAGTGCATCCGGGCGACTGCTCATTGTCAACAAGTCGACCGTTCCCGTTGAAACGGCGGACTTCGTTCAGCGGTTGATTTCACGGTATTCCTCGATACCGGAGCGCTTTTTTGTGGCGAGCAATCCTGAATTCTTGCGCGAAGGTTCGGCGATCCAGGATTTCATGCACCCCGACCGGATCGTCATCGGCGCGTCGGATGAAAATGCGATCGAGTTGCTGCGCGCGTTGTACGCACCGCTCGGTGCGCCGATCATTTGCGTCGGGCTGCACACCGCCGAAATGATCAAGTACGCGGCAAATGCGTTTTTGGCGACGAAGATTTCGTTCATCAATGAAATTGCGAATCTGTGCGCAGCCGTGGACGCTGACATCGACGGCGTCGTTGCAGGCATCGGCGCAGACGAGCGCATCGGCCGTTCGTATCTGGAGCCTGGGCTCGGTTTTGGTGGATCGTGCTTGCCGAAAGACGTTGCCGCGCTCGCAAGCGTTGCGCGTGCGCACGCGATCGAGCCGACAATGCTGGATGCAACGCTCGCCGTAAACCGGCGGCAAGTTGCACGCGCGGTGCGCTTGATCGAAACCGTCGCGGGCGACCTCTACGATCGGGCGCTGGGAGTTGCGGGGATTGCATTCAAGGGCGGTACGGATGACCTGCGCGAGTCACCGGCGGTCGTATTAGTGGAAGCGCTCATAACGCGCGGCGCGCGCGTGACCGTGTACGATCCTCACGCTTTGGCGCCGGCGCGGGCAAAATTCGGTGAACGCGTGGCATATGCTTCGGATCCGTATACTGCGGCGCAGGGAAGTGATGCGCTCATCATAGCGAGCGACGATCGCTCGCTGCGCTCGCTCCAGTGGGATCGCGTCGCCGGAGCGCTGCGATCGCCCAATGTGATCGATTTGCGCAATAAAGTCGACCGTCATGCCGTAAGGCGTAGCGGCTTGCGGTATGCCGGCGTCGGCCGAGCCGTGCTGGAGGTGGCATCGTGAACGTGCTAATCACGGGTGGCGCGGGGTTCTTGGGGTCGCACCTTGCACGCGCGTATATTGATGGCGGTCACAGCGTCACGGCAATCGACAACTTTGCAACCTCGAGTGCCGAGAATATCGCTGCATTGCGTTTGCAGCGCCGCTTTACATTTGTTGAAGCGGACGTTACGAAGCCGCTGCCGGAGCTGAGCGCAGCACCGGATCTGATTTTGCATTTTGCCTCGCCCGCAAGTCCATTTGATTATGCGAAGGACCCGCTCGGCACGCTTGCGGTGAACGGTCCGGCCACGGCGGCGCTGTGCGAGCGAGCGCGCACGCATAACGCGCGGTTGCTGTACGCCTCCACTTCGGAAATTTACGGCGATCCGCTCGTGCATCCGCAGCCGGAATCGTATTTTGGCAACGTCAATTCATTCGGTATGCGCAGCTGCTATGACGAAGGCAAGCGCTACGGCGAAGCGGTGATTGCATCGTATCGTTCGCTCTACAACCTGGATGCGCGCATAGTACGCATTTTCAACACGTACGGTCCTCGCATGCGCTCGCACGACGGCCGTGTCGTTCCAACCTTCATCATGCAAGCACTGGCGGGTGAGCCGCTGACGGTGTTCGGCGATGGAAAACAGACGCGATCGCTGTGTTACGTTGACGACTTGATCGAGGGCATCATGCGCTTTGCCGCTTTGGACGATCCGCCGTATGCCGTCGTGAACCTGGGCAATGACGCGGAACTGACGGTCAACGACATTGCGGCGACGATTGCGCGTTTATGCGGCGTCGAGCTGCGCACCGAACACCGCGATCTGCCGCCCGACGATCCGTCGCGGCGCCGTCCGGATTTGACAAGGGCGCGTGAGATGCTCGCGTGGCAGCCGAAAACAACGCTTGAAGACGGCCTGCGCGCCACAATTGATTGGTTTTATCAACACCGTGCAACTGGAAAGGAAGCTCTGCCCGTATGACCACGACCATTGGATCGATCGAATCACAAACCGGCGCGCGCACGCTAACCGGCGCCTACATCGTCACCGGCGCCGCGTCCGGTTTAGGGCTTGCGATAGCGAGCGCGATCGCACAGGCGGGTGGCAATCCGATCGGTTTCGACGTGAATCCCTCGCCGGAGCAATACGAACACGAGACAGTTGACGTCTCCGACAGGCGCGCGGTAGAGGCAGCAGTGCAGCGTGCGCTGCAACGGCACGGCTCGCTTTCCGGCGTCGTCGCCAACGCGGGCATCGATGCTTGCGGTAAATTCTTAGACGTGCCCGCCGACGCGTGGGAGCGCGTCATCCGCGTGAATTTGGTCGGAACCGCCGCCATCGTTCGCGCCGCATTGCCTGCGCTAATGGAATCGAAGGGCCGCGTCGTCACGGTAGCATCGACGCTGGGTCTGCGCGCACTGAGTGACGCAACGGCCTATTGCGCAAGTAAGTTCGGGGTGGTCGGTTTCACGCGCGCGCTTTCGGTGGAACTCGCCGGTAAAGTCGGCGTAACGCTTTTGCTGCCCGGCGGCATGCAGACCCATTTCTTCGACGGACGCGACGAACAGTACAAGCCGCCTGTAGATGCGAAGCTCAACGACCCGCGCAATGTGGCGAATGCGGTGGTTTTTGCACTCTCGCAGCCGTCGGGGTGTGAGATCCGTGAGATGCTGATCTGCCCGTCCACGGAATCGTCCTGGCCGTAACGAATCACCGCTAGGTGATCCTGGCGCACCAAGCGGTTGTTCTACTACTGATCGCGGCGGTAGCGGTCGGCGTGCTGCACACGATGGTGCCCGATCATTGGGCACCCATTGCGCTGCTTGCACGCCAGTATGGTTGGAACCGCGGGCGCGTCGCGCGCACCGCCGCGCTGGCGGGCCTCGGCCACGTCATATCGACGCTCGCCATCGGCGTAATCGTATGGGCCGCCGGCGCAGTGTTTGCGCAACGGTTCGGACACGGAATGAGTTTACTTTCCAGCATCGCGCTGATCGGCTTTGGTTTATGGATTGCCGTTGGCAGTTGGCGCGAGATGCACGGTCGCGATCGGGATCACGGACATTCGCATTTCAGTCACGCCCATGAACATCGCCATTCCGACGGGACGGAGCACCGTCATTGGCACGAACATCACGAAGACGATTGGCATGCCGTTGATGGAAATTTGGCGCTCGCCGCGGTCCACGAGCATGAGCACGCCGCATCATCGCGCACCGCGCTGTTATTGATTCTGGGTTCATCACCGATGATCGAGGGCATTCCCGCGTTTTTCGCTGCTAGCCGTTATGGCGTTAGTGTGCTCGCGATTATGGCAGTGTTGTTTGGGGCGTCAACCATGTTAACGTATGTGGTGCTGTGCGTCGGATCCGCGAGCGGCATGGAACGCTTGAATTTGGGGCGCTTCGAGCAGTACGGTGAAGTGATTAGCGGATCGTTCATTGCGCTGCTGGGCGTGATATTTCTGTTCTGGCCGATCGCTTAAGGTGCAAACGCCTGATCCATCGTGCATTGCTTGGGCGCTTTATCGGGACGCCAGCGCATGAAGCGTGC
>CAZERJ010000012.1:0-38500 GCA_964514445.1 uncultured bacterium
GCCGCAGGGGCTTGATCCACATCTCATAGATCGGCTTGGAGAACTTGGTCTCCAGTGCGGCGAGAGCGGACTGCCAAAGCTCGTCTGATATATCGGGATTGGAAACCGCAAGTGCCATCCTTTAGTCCGTCCTTAATCTGTTCTTCAAAGTCCCGAGCCGGCGGCGTCGTAAGGAAACGTCGCATCCGGGCGGGCTGGAGGCTCGATAGTTGTCTTAATCGGGCCATGCTCCTGCGGAAAAATTCCACTATTTTATCCACTTATCCACAGGCCTGAAAGGTACGGTTTTACGCACGAAATTCAGCATTTTCGCTGCTGGTTTCGCGACCCTTGACATGCGCCGGAGTGGCTGTCAATTCGAAGGTTTTTTGATGGCGGCCAGGGGGTGGAAAACGCGCTTGTCCACAAGATTTTCCACAGGTGTGGAGATCTGTGGTTTTTAGGAGGCTTCTTAATCTTGTATCCGCTCGCTGCGCCGCAGCCGCTTGACGCCCGATGCGGCCGGGTCGTATACTTGGACGCTGTGCGCCGCCGCCGCGGAGCACCGTTTTATCTTTAGGAGACTTGCGCCATGAAGCGGACGTATCAGCCGCACAACCGCCGTCGCAAACGCGTGCACGGCTTTCTTGAACGGATGCAGACGAAGAACGGCCGCCGCGTCATCAATGCGCGCCGCAAGAAGGGCCGTAAGCGCCTGACCGTCTGATGCGCCACTTTGCCAGCCTGCGCCGCCCGGGCGACTTCGCCCGCGTGCGCCAGCGGGGCCGGCGGACGGCGTGTGCCGATCTTACGATATTCCGCAGCGATGCCGGCCGGGGCGATGAACGCCCTTTGGTCGGCATATCTGTTTCTAAGACCGTCGGCGGGGCGGTCGTGCGCAATCGCGTGCGCCGGCGGTTGCAGGGCGCGCTGCAAGAACTGCTGACCCCCGAGCTGCGCATGCGCGCGGTCGTGATTCCGCGGCCGAGCGTAATCGCGGCCACGTACGCAAGCCTCGTACAGCAGCTCAAGCAGGGGCTCGCTTGATTCGCGCCCTTATACTTTTCGCGCTGCGCATCTATAAGCGGATTATCTCGCCGCTGCTGCCGCCTGCTTGCCGGTTTTATCCGAGCTGCTCGGAGTACGCGGCCGATGCCATCGCGAAACACGGCGTTCTGCGCGGCGGTATCCTGGCCGCAAAACGATTAGTGAAATGTCATCCCCTCCATCCGGGCGGCTTCGATCCCGTCCCCTCTCCAAGTTCCGGACGGGGTTCTGAAAGGTAAGCTTTGCACGTTCTCCTCGCCACCTCGTGGCTCGATCCGTTCACGCATTTGGTTGCGTTTTGCATCGGCGCAATCGACTCTGTGGTGCACAACCGCGGTTGGAGTTTGGTGCTCTTCGCGCTGGCGCTCAAACTTATCACGTGGCCGCTGAACGTCAAGCAGTTCAAAGCGTTCCTGAAAATGCAGGAACTCGGCCCGCAAATCAAAGCGCTGCAAAACCGCTATAAAGTCAAAGAAGAGCAGCTCAAAAAGAAGATCAAAGACGCGGCCGAGCTCAAGAAACAGCAGCTCGAACAGCAACAAGCGATGCAGCGCGACACGATGGAGCTGTATCGCAAGAACGGCGCCAATCCGCTCGCCGGCTGCTGGCCGATGCTCATCACGTATCCGTTTTTTGCCGGCGTGTATTTCGCCGTAACGCTGCCGCAGTATCGTCCGCTCTACCAAGGTCAGCATTGGCTTTGGGTCGGCTCGTCGATGTCCGAGCACGCGCCGTATCTTCCAATGTGGCATGCGTCGATTCTCGCGGCGTCGCTTACTGCGCCCGATCTCATACTGCTCGTGCTGTACGGCATCTCGATGTACTTCTTCTCACGCTACGGCACGGTGCCATCGACGGATCCTCAGCAGGCGCAAACGCAGAAAATCATGGCGTACATGATGCCGGTGATGCTGACCTACTTCGGTTTTCAGGCGAAGTGGCCGTCCGCGATGGTGCTGTACTGGTTTTGCTTCAACCTGTTCAATATGGCGCAGCAATTCTACATGCTGCGGCGTTACCATAAACCGCTTTCGGTGCTCGACAACGAGCACGCCATCACGGATGTTCCGGATGAGCCTGCGCCGGCGGTGGCTACGGCCACCGGCAACGGTGCGCGACCTGTTTCAAAAAACCGTTCCAAGAAGAAAGGCGCCAAAACATAACGATGTTCGAAGACGACGTCGAACCCGAAGACAACTTTAACCGCGGGCATCGCGTACCGCGCCGCGGCGGTCGGCGGCCGGGTGGGCGCGGGGGCAATGGAAACGGTAATGGCCACGCGCCGCGTACGCCGCACAAACGCGAGCACCACGAAATGCCGGCTGAAGCCAAGCCCGCGCGCGATTTGCTCGACGAGATTCTTTCGCGTATGGGGGTGCCGCACGCCGAGATCGATTACGTGCCGCGTCCGGAAGGCGAATACTTTGAAGTCAACGGTCCGGATCTGGCCATGCTGATTGGCCGCCACGGCAACACGCTCGAAGCACTAAACCTGATCTTCAACAATATTCTCAATGCCGGTGTGCGCAACAACCGCCGCTACTACACAATCGACGCCGAAGGCTACCGCGCGCGGCGAGCCGACCAGCTCAAGGCGCTTGCGCTCAGCACGCTGGAACGCTGCATCCGCGAAGGCAAACCGCAGCGGCTCGAGCCGATGCTGCCGTCGGAACGCAAGATCGTGCATTTGGCGTTGGCGGAGAATCAGTACGTGCGCACAGAATCCGAAGGCGTCGAACCGGAACGCCGCGTGGTGATCTTTCCGAAGTAGTGTACGTCCCCAAGCACGCGCGCGAAGAACGCCCGCATGTGTTGTACGAAGCGATCGAGCGTATCCGGTTTGGATCGTTTGCGACGTACCACGGCGGGCGTCTCCATATGACGCATCTGCCGATGATGAGCGACGCCGCGCGCGGCCGGATCATCGGACATATCGCCAAGGCGAATCCGCAGTGGCGCGATGCGGGCAGTCCGCAAGCGGTTGCATCGTTCGTCGGGCCGCACTTTTATGTTTCGCCCAACAATTACGCAGCGAGGGACACGACCGGCGAGGTCGTGCCCACGTGGAACTACATCATCGTCGAGGCGCGCGGCACGGTAACGTTCTTTCACGAGCCGGAGCGCTTGCGCGCGATCGTGGGCGAGCTCACGGATCGGCAAGAATCGGCGCAGGCGCATCCGTGGCGCATCGATGACGCACCGCCGGGGTATATTCAGAGCGAGCTGTACGGCATCGTTGGTTTTGAGCTCGTAGTCGAATCGCTCGTCGGCGCGTGGAAGCTCAGCCGCAATCACGATCAGGCGGATCGCGATCGCGTTGCGGCGATGATGGAACGCAGCGACGATCCGGCAGTGCGCGCGCTCGCGGATACGGTCCGGCGTGAGCACTGACACGGTCGCCGCGATTGCGACGCCACCGGGCGTCGGCGCGATTGCGATCGTTCGCGTTTCAGGTTCGCAGGCGCGGGCGCTCGGCTCGCGTCTTTTTCATTCGAAGCGTCCGCTCGAACCGCGCGTTGCGACGTACGGCACGATCGTCGATGAAAACGGCAACAGCATCGACCAGGGTCTGGCGATCTTCATGCAAGCGCCGCACAGTTACACGGGCGAAGATACACTTGAGTTTCACGTGCATGGATCGATCGCGGTGACGCGCGAGGTCATGCGTGCGCTCATCGCCAGCGGCGCGCGTCCGGCGGACGCCGGCGAATTCACGCGCCGCGCATTTCTCAACGGCAAGCTCGACCTGCACGAAGCCTCCGCCGTCGCCGATTTAATCGACGCGCATTCGCGTTCGGCGGCACGCGCCGCACTGGCAAATTTGGCGGGCGGTTTAACGCCGCAGGTGCGCGCGATCCGGACGAGGCTCGCGTACGCGCTCGAAGAGCTCGCCGGCGCGATTGATTTTCCTGATGAAGTGCCCGATCCGGATCGCCGCGAGTTCGCGCAGCGGCTCGACACGATCGCCGGGCAGCTGCGCGCGCTGCTTGCAGATGCGGAAGTGGGCCGCCTGGTGCGCGAAGGCGTCAGCGTGGCGATCGTGGGGCCGCCGAATGCCGGCAAATCCTCGCTGCTCAACGCGCTGCTCGGTGAAGATCGCGCGATCGTTTCGGATGTTGCCGGCACAACGCGCGACACCATCGAGGAAACGATTGTTGCCGAGGGACTCGCGCTGCGATTGATCGATACGGCCGGCATTCGCGAACACGCGGATCGCATTGAAGCGGCGGGAATCGAGCGTACGGCGCGCGCGTTACAGTCAGCGCGCGTTGCGCTCGTCGTTCTGGACGGCTCGCAACCGCTGCCGCCGGATGCGCACGGTTTGCTCGAGCAAACACGCGATCGCGCGCGCGTGATCTTTGCGAACAAAGCCGACGCGGGCGATGCCGGTGCGCGCGAACTGCATGAACGTAATGTCGTGCGCGGTAGCACCATGGATCCGGAAACGATCGCCGCGCTGCGGCGCGCACTCGTGCAAGCGGCGTTCTCCGGTGCACAGCCGGATCTCGAACGCCCGCACCTCGCGGCAGCGCATGAGATTGATGCAACGGCGCGCGCATTGGAGGCGCTGGAACTTGCTCGCGCCACGGTCGTGAACGGCGACCCACTGGACCTGGCGGCGCCCGAACTGCAACGCGCGTTCGCGCTGCTCGGGCGCGTCACGGGCGATGAGGCGGGCGAAGAACTGCTGGGCGCGATCTTCGCGCGCTTTTGCATCGGAAAATAGCGCCTCCCGCTCATGGCGCGCGGCCGTACGCCGCAGTACAGTGGAAGGGCAGCGACGCCGCCCCGGCGCGCTCGAGACTTGGAGGGTTAAGAACTCGTGGTTACTCGCGTTCGGAACGTCAATCCGGTTCAGTTCGGCCTCGTCTACGGTGTCATCGTCGCCGTGCTGGCGTTTATTTTTGCGCTCCTGATGCTGCCGTTCGGGGCGCTGATGGCCTCGATGGGCCGCGCCGGCATGTTCGGCTTCGGCAGTATCGCGATGGTTATTCTCGCGCCGATCCTGTACTTTTGCGTCGGCTTCGTGGGCGGCGCTTTGACGGCGATCGTGTATAACTTCGTCGCCGGCTGGACCGGCGGCGTCGAGGTCACGCTGAGCACGGCGGTGACGAGCGACGTGCCCCACGCCCCCGGCTACACCGGCTAAACCCGTCTTGCGGCGGTTGGTACAATAGAGCGTCGTGTATCAGCCGCCGCGCCCGGACGACGCGGGCGTTATCGTCGTTGGAGGAGGCCATGCGGGCGTCGAAGCCGGACTTGCTTCCGCGCGCCTTGGCGTCCCCACACTGCTCGTCACGGGCGACCCGGCGCGGATCTGCACGCTGCCGTGTAATCCGTCGATCGGCGGAAGTGCGAAGGGCCAACTCGTGCGCGAGATCGATGCACTCGGCGGCGAGATGGCGCGCATCATCGATCGCTGCTCGCTGCACGCGCGGTTTTTGAACGAATCAAAAGGCCCCGCGGTGCGCGCACTGCGCGCGCTTGCAGATAAACCGCGCTACGCGCAGATCGCCGTGCAAACGCTGCGCGATCAAGAAAACCTTACGATCGTGCGAGGCTTGGTCGATGCATTGATCGTTTGCGGCGGTGCCGTTCGCGGTGTGCGATGCAATGACGGCGGTGCCTATTACGCACGCCGCGTGGTGCTTGCGACCGGAACATTCCTGGGCGGAAAAACATTTCGCGGCGATGTCGTGCAAAGCGAAGGGCGCTTCGGAGAAGCGCCTGCTATTGGACTTTCGCACAATTTGCGCGAACTCGGATTTCCGACGCAGCGTTTGAAAACCGGCACGCCGCCGCGCATCGATCGCACAACGGTTCACGTTGATCGCATGCAAGAACAATTACCGAATGCAACGCCGCTGATGTTTTCGTACAACAGCGCCCCGCAGTTTGCTGGCCCGCAATTACCGTGTTACATCACCGACACGAATGCGCGCACGCACGAACTCGTGCGCTCGAATTTGCACCGTTCGCCGCTCTACGGCTTGGATTTGATCGAAGGTATTGGTCCGCGCTACTGTCCGTCGATCGAAGATAAAGTCGTAAAGTTTGCGCACAATCCGTCGCATCAGCTCTTCATCGAACCCGAAGGCTGGGACGAACCGACGTGGTACGTCGGCGGCTTTTCAACATCGTTGCCCGCCGAAGTGCAGATCGAGATGCTGCACACGCTGCCCGGGCTCGAAGAGGTCCGAATGCTGCGCGCCGGCTACGCCGTCGAGTACGATATGGTACCGCCGACGCAGCTCAAGGACACGCTCGAGACGCGACGCGTCGAGGGACTCTATCATTGCGGCCAAATAAATGGCACGTCAGGATACGAGGAAGCGGCCGCGCAGGGGCTCATGGCGGGCATCAATGCGGCCCGCGCTGCGAAAGGCCAGGCGCCGGTGCGCCTGTCGCGCAGTGAAGCATACATCGGCGTGCTCATCGATGATCTCGTTCACAAAGGCGTGGATGAGCCGTACCGCATGCTCACATCGCGGGCGGAACATCGCGTTTTGCTGCGCCATGACAATGCCGATACGCGTCTTACGCCAGTTGGCCGCGGGGCCGGCTTAGTCGACGATGCGGCATGGGACGCGTACCTGCGCCGCGCCGAGGCCTTAAAACGCACGATCGCGGGTTTCGCGTCGCGCCGCGCCTGCGTGAGCACGATCGGTGCGGAGCGATTTGAGGCTGGAGCGACGCTCGCGGATGCACTTCGGCGCCCATCGCTGCAGTTCGCCGACGTCTCGGCGTTAGCGGCGGATGTCGAGCCTGCTATCGGTGAGCGCGCGGCGATCGAGATTAAGTTTGAGGGCTACATCCGCCGCGAGCTGCAGGCAGTTGAGAAGGCACGCGCCGCGGAGCACGTGTCTATTCCGGAGACGTTCGCGTACGAAGCCGTTACCGCGCTCTCGCGCGAAGCGCGCGAGAAGCTGGGCGCACAGCGTCCGCGCACGCTCGGCGCGGCGAGCCGGATTCCGGGCGTCACGCCGTCGGACATTGCGGTTCTGAGCGTTTACGTTCAGCGCCCCGCTTGAGCGCGATTGCCGCCGCGCTGCACGATGCCGGCATTGCGCCGGAGCTCGCCGCGCGTCTTGAGGCGTACGGCAGACTGCTAGTTGATGCCAACCGCCGGGTGAATCTGACCGGCGCTAAATCGGAAGAAGACCTGGCGCCGCACTTGTTGGATGCCCTCACGCTCATGCCGTACGTGCAGGCACCCTACGTGGATGTAGGCTCGGGTGGCGGTCTACCCGCGATTCCCTTGGCCCTCGCGTTGGGCATCCCGGTGCTCATGATCGAGTCGGTCGTGAAGAAGGCGGCGTTCCTCGAGCAGGCGTTGGCGGCGTTGGGCGTTGAGGGGACGGTCGTTGCGAAGCGCGCTGAAGATGTAGCTCGCGATCCGGCCTATCGCGAGCAGTTTTCTGTTGCGACGGCGCGCGCCGTGTCGTCAGCGCCGGCCGTGCTCGAGCTGTTGTTGCCTCTGGTGCAGGTCGGCGGCGCGGCCGTCATGCCGCGCGGCCGAATGGACGAACGCGAGCGCGCCGCCGCCATAGACGCAGCGCCGATGCTCGGCGGGGACCTGCGGCACGAAATTCCACTTGAAGGCGAGCGGCGTATCGTCGTGGTCGCAAAACTGTCCGCAACGCCCGCGCGGTTTCCGCGACGGGCCGGAGTACCGGAGAAGCGCCCACTCTGCATGTAGGGTTCCACGTGGAACAACGCCCGCTTGGCGCCGCTTGTTCCACGTGGAACGCGCGAAGGCGAGCGATCACCTCGCTTTTGCGTCCCCGGGCCGCGCATGTCATGGTAAGGTATCGAACCACGGCCGAGGCATCGAGGCCCGACGGTCTGTGCGTCGCTACTGAAGCCGTATCACGCTGACCTGGCCGAGCGTTGCGGCCCCGCGCATCGCGTGTGTGCATAATGCTGGTTTGCGTTGACTGCATTGCCGTGGGGCACGGCCATTTCGGCGCTGCGCGGCGAGGCGGCCTTGCCTCGATGCCTCGGCCGTGGTTCGATACCTCACCATGACACGCCGTAACGCGCGACTGGCCTCGATGTCTCGGCCGTGGTTCGATACCTCATTAAGACACGCAGTAACGCGGGCTGGCCGGCGGGCGATGGCTCGGCCGTGGTTCGATACCTCACCATCACACGCAGTCGCGCGCGGCTGCCGGCCGGCGATCGCCGCGCGTGGTTTGCTACCTTGCGTGCCACGCAGTGACGCGCGGCTGGCCCGATGTTTAGCGCGTGATTCGAGACCTTATGTGCCACGCACTGACACGCGGCTGGCCTTGATGCCTGTGACACGGAGAGCCGGCGGCTGATCGGCGCAGTATCCTCGAGCGAAGCGCCGGATTGAATGTGACGCGGTGCCGGGGCCTCGATGCCTCGGCCGTGGTTCTGTACCTCACCATGACACTTGGACGCAAGTGCCGGAAGCGATACGTCGCGCGCGTGAACGAGCTCAGATGACTGTGCGACGCTTCTTCGCAAGCCCTGGCCGGACGGAAAGGCGCCAGGCCGGACCGTCCGGCGATGGGGATGTTGGGCTACTTATGCACAATCGTGGTGCCAAAGAAGTATGGCGGTAGCGCCGTTCGGGGCGCTGTAGTCGCGGTGAAAAACGTCAATGTTTACAGGGCGTTTTGTCAGTTTTCGCACGATTGTGATCGGCGATCCGAAATTTACGCGTGCGAAAATGTCGCAATTGTCCACGGGTTACACACAGGTCGAAAGGCTCAACGAGACGTTGCGATTGTCGTACCTACCAGGCGTCTGTGCTGGGTATGATGGTGGCGACCATGTTCGATTCCGTTCGGCACCTGCTGTTCTCGACCGCCGCCTTGGCTGTTTTGGCTATCGTCGTCGCGGCGGCCGCGCAGATAAGGTAACCACTAAACAATCATCATCGGTGTCGCGGTAAGATAACGGTACATGTACCGCGCGCTTCCCATTGATCTGCGCCTTGCGGCGGCATTTCCTGAAGGCTCCCTCTATGCCGTCGGCGGCCGCGTTCGTGACGAACTGCGTGCGCAGCGCGAAGGCGTCCCCGTTCTTCAGAAAGACCTCGACTACGTCGTCGTCGGCATGCCCGGCGCGCAGGTGCGTGCGCGCCTAGAAACACTCGGCAGCGTCGATCTGGTCGGCGCATCGTTTGCAGTCTTCAAAGTTACAACGGATGGCACGACCGTCGATGTCGCGCTTCCGCGGCGCGAACGCTCGAGCGGTATCGGACATCGTGATTTTGACGTGCACGCCGGTCCCGACGTTTCACTGGAAGAAGATCTCGCGCGCCGCGACTTTCGCATGAACATGATTGCGCGGGCGTTGCCCTCCGGCGAGCTCGTCGACCCGTTCCACGGCGCGGACGACGTTGTGGCGCGCCGCATCGACATTCTTACCGAAGCTACGTTTGAAGAAGATCCGCTGCGCATGCTGCGTGCGGCACAGTTTGCGGCGCGCTTTGAATATCAGCTCAGCGATCGCACGCGCGCCGCAATGACGGCGACTGCACCGCTGGTGAAAAGCGTTTCGCCGGAACGCATTGGCGATGAATTCGCAAAAATGATCGGCAAAGCTCGGCGTCCGTCGATCGGGTTAGAATTACTGCGCGAATGCGGTATTCTCGAACACATTTGGCCCGAATTACTCGAAGGCGCCGGCATGGAACAGAACGAGTGGCACGCGTACGACGTGTACACGCACAATTTACACACGCTCGATGCCAGCCCGCCCGGAGATCTCACGTTGCGCTATGCCGCGTTGCTGCACGACGTCGGCAAGTCGCGCACCAAAGACGGTGCGCATTTTTACCGTCACGAAATTGTCGGCGCCGATATGGCACGCGAGATGCTCATGCGCTTGCGCTGCTCGAACGAGCAAATTGAAACGGTAGAACATCTGGTGCGCTCGCACATGTATAGCGCAGATCCCGAGCTGAGCGATGCCGCGCTGCGGCGATTCGTGCGCCGTATCGGAAAGGCGCATGTGGATCGTCAGTTTGCGCTGCGTGCTGCGGATATTGCGGGGAGCGGCTTACCCAAACGTGACGATTCCAACGAGCTCTTTCAAGAACGCGTCTATGCGGAAATTGCGCGCAAGCCGCCGTTTTCCATCAAAGATTTAAAGATCGACGGCGAGCGCGTTATGGCGCGCATGGTTGAAAAGGGCCTTGCGCCGGGCGGTTTTCGCGGCGACAAACGCGTAGGCGAAGCGCTGCAATATCTTTTCGAGCAGGTCACCGAGCAGCCCGAGCGCAATGAGCCGGGAACACTTTTGGCCCTGTTGGACCGGTATCTCGGGGGTTAGCGACCATCTCGCGTATCATCGCGCTTGTCAATCAGAAGGGCGGAGTCGGAAAAAGCACCACGACCGTCAATCTTGGCGCGGCACTCGCGATGCTCGGCCGCTCGGTCCTCGTCGTCGATCTCGATCCGCAAGGCAATACCACCACGGGCTTTGGCAGCAATAAATCCGAGCTCAAACGCGACGTGTACGATCTGTTGTTGCATCACGCGTCCATCGACGAAGTGCTGCGTCCCACCGAAATCGATAACTTGCAACTCATTCCGGCGACGATTAATCTTGCCGGAGCAGAGATCGAACTCGTCTCTGCGCTCTCGCGCGAGAACCGGCTCAAAGGCGTGCTCGCGCCAATCGCACCGAAATACGATTTCGTCTTGATCGATTGTCCGCCGTCGCTGGGCTTGCTGACGATCAACGCCCTTACCGCGGCGTATGAAGCGATCATTCCTGTGCAAGCAGAGTACTACGCGCTCGAAGGCCTCTCTCAGCTCACCAACGTCGTTCGCCGCGTGCAAGATGCGCTCAATCCGCAGCTCCACGTCAGCGGTGTGCTCGTCACCATGTTCGATGGGCGCACGAAGCTCGCGATGGAAGTGCTCGACGAGCTCAACGCGTATTTTCCGCGGCAGATGTTCAAGACACAGATTCCGCGGAACATCCGTCTGTCCGAGGCGCCGTCGTTCGGCAAACCCGTCCTGCTGTTCGATCTCAAATCGCGCGGCGCACAAGCGTACTTGGCGCTGGCCAAGGAGATGCTCGAAGCGCAGGCTACGCAACAAGCGGCGGCGCGCTGATGAGCACGCAGCAGCGCCGCGGCTTAGGCCGCGGACTTGGCGCATTGCTCGGTGACGCTCCGGTTCCCACCGCGCCCGCAGCGCACGCTGCTCCGCCGGTGAGCGCGGAGCACATCGAAGCCATCCGCAACATCCCGGTCGATCGGATTCGTCCTAACCGCCATCAACCGCGCAAAACGTTCGATCGATCCTCGCTCGACGATCTGGCTGCCTCCATTCGCGAGCATGGCGTGCTGGTGCCCATCCTGGTGCGCGAACGCGGTGATACGTTTGAACTGATTGCGGGCGAGCGCCGCTGGCGCGCGTGCGCGCAGCTGCAAATGAAAGAAATGCCGGCCGTCGTGCGCGCAGCCGGCGATCGCGAGAGCTTGGAAGTTGCGATCATCGAGAATCTCCAGCGCGAAGATCTCAACGTGCTGGAAGAAGCGGCCGGCATTGCAGAACTGATCGAATCGCACGCGTACACGCAGGAACAGGTCGCAAAGCGGTTAGGTAAAGCACGCCCGTCGATCGCAAACGCGCTTCGGCTGCTCATGTTGCCCGAAGAAATCAAAGCGATGATCGCCGATGGCCGCCTGAGCGCCGGCCACGCCAAAGTGCTTCTGGGCGCGCCGCCCTCGATGCAAGTCGATCTTGCGCAGCGCGCGTTTACCCAAGGCCTGTCCGTACGCAATCTTGAGAAACTGGTGGCTTCGCTCACGCAAACACCGGCAGCCGCGCCGGTAGCAAAAGAGCGCACTGTCAATGCTGACGACGCCGACTTCGAATCGCGCCTGCGCGAACGTCTGGCGGCCGGCGTGGCGCTCAAACGCAGTGCGCGCGGCGGCAGCATCGAGATCAAGTTCGCAAGCGAAGCGGAACTCATGCGCATAGCCGATATTCTCCTCGGCGAATAATGTGGCTCGTCGTTGTGCAGCGCATCTTCGTTGCCCTCATGGCGGCAGCGATGTTCGGCTTTTTCGTGCTTCCGCGCGCGCTGGCTGCGCACAATATCGCGCTGATCGCGTTTGTCGGCGCCGTTATTCTGTTGTACGTTGCGTTTAACGCATGGCTCTTGATCACCAGGCTCGCTCGCGCGCGGCGCTGAGCGGCATTTACGCGATCGTCAACGACACGAACGCCGATCCGGCGGCGCTTACGCGCGCCACTCTCGATGCAGGCGTGCGCATCATCCAATATCGCGCAAAACACCGGTTCAACGACGGTCACGTTCGCGCGATGCGCACGATCACGCGCGAGTATGGCGCGCTGCTGATCCTCAACGATTGCTGGCAGCGTGTCGCAGAGTTTGACGCCGATGGCGCCCACGTGGGGCCGGACGACGCGGCGTGGGACGATCTGCCGCGCATCCGCGAGCGCCTGAGTGAACGCATCTTTGGCGTGTCGTGCGGTACGGAGGAAGAAGCGCGATTCGCGCATCGCGCGGGCGCCGATTACATGGGTGTCGGCTGCGTATTTGCGACGACGTCCAAGAGCGATGCCGGAGCGCCGATAGGCATCGCCGGTTTGCGACGCGTTGCCGCTGCTGCGCCGCTGCCGGTGGCCGCTATCGGCGGCATTACCTTAGAAACGCTGCCGGATGTGCGCGGCACGGGCGTCGCGATGGCCGCCGTGATCTCGGCGATTGCCGCTGCCGGTGATCCGGGGGCGGCCGCAGCTGCGCTCGTGCGCGTCTGGAACGGCGATTGAACCGCGTTGTACTTTCGATTGGCACAACGCATCCGTGGAACATCGCCGGCGTTGGTCTCGACGCGCATGTCGCAGCGGAGTACGGCGCAGCGCACGCGGCCTGCGTGGTCGCAGTCACGGCGCAAGACGCCGGCGGCCTGCACGCGTTGCATCCGGTTCCGCCCGAGGTCATCATCGCACAGCTCGAAGCGTTGCCGCCGCAGATCGGCGCGGTGCGTATCGGCGCACTGGTCGCAACCGATACGGTGCGGGCGATTGTGCCATTCGTGAAGCGTTGGGCGGCGGCGATTCCGGTCGTGGTGGACCCCGTGATCAACGTCTCGCTGGGCGGTGAACTTGCGGCCGATGACGCACTCGAGGCCGCGCTGAGCGATGAGGTGTTGCGTCTGCCGGTCATCGTCACGCCGAACGTTCCTGAAGTCACGCAGCTGCTCGGCATGCCGGTCACCTCGCCACAGGAGCAGCAGGCCGCCGCACGTGCCTTCGTCGAGCGCGGTGCACGCGCAGCGCTCGTCAAAGGCGGCCATCTCCAAAGCGATCCCATTGACGTCCTTGCCGATGCCGCGGGCATTCGCAGTTTCACCGCGACGCGTCTCCCGGGCGCCATGCGTGGCACAGGATGCACGCTGGCTGCAGCGCTGGCGTGCGAACTGCTTGCCGGCGAGGCGATCGACGACGCCGTCGCGCACGCGCGCGACTACGTGCGATCCAAGATCGCCGCGCGGCTGATGCGTGGTCCGTTGCAGGTTGCATTTTGAAGCGAGTGCAACTGCGCCCATTCGCATGAGCACCGTTACCGCCACACGTCCTCGCGTCATGTCCGGCATGCGGCCAACCGGCAAGCTGCACATCGGACACTACATCGGCGTACTCACGCAGTGGGTGAAGTACTGCGATACCGCCGACGCATTTTTTGAGGTGGCGGATTTGCACGCCTATACGACGGGTTTTGCCCACCCCCAAGAGATTCGCGATTCGCGCAACGACATGGTCGTCGATTGGCTTGCGGCCGGCGTGGATCCGCAGCGTTCCACGTTTTTCTTGCAGAGCGCGATTCCGGAAATTTCGGAGTTGCAGGTGCTGCTGAGCATGATCACGCCGGTGTCGTGGCTCGAACGCGTGCCGACGTATAAAGGGCAGATCGATGCGCTCGGCGTTGAGATTGCAACGTATGGGTTCCTCGGGTATCCGCTCTTGCAACTCTGCGATATCGCGGCGTTTCGCGGACAAGAAGTGCCCGTCGGCAAAGATCAGGTTGCGCATCTGGAATTTGCGCGCGACGTCGTGCGCCGTTTTAATTATCTCTATGGTGAGGGCGAGGAGATCCTCATTGAGCCTAAAGCGATGCTCGTCGAGGGCGGCGCGGAAGTGCCCGGGCTTGACGGTCGCAAGATGAGCAAATCGTACAACAACACGATCTTGCTTGCCGACGATGACGAGACGACGACGAAAAAAGTACGCAGCATGATCACCGATCCGCAGAAAATTCGACGCAACGATCCGGGTCATCCGGAGATCTGTCCGGTGTTCGCGCTTTGGAAGATCGTGCGCCCGCCGCACGTGGCTGCCGTTGAAGAAGGCTGCCGTTCGGGCGCGCTCGGCTGCGTGCAAGACAAAGGCGACTTTGCCGAAGCGCTCAACGCCTATTTGCAAGCGATTCGCGAACGCCGCACGATGTATGCTGCCGACCCCGGCTACGTCGAGCGCATTCTAGCAGAAGGCAGTGAGCGTGCGCGTGAGATTGCGGTGCGCACGCTTGCCGACGTTCGGCGTGCGATGCGGCTCTTGTAAGCAGCATTGGCGTATCAGCTCGTCGTCCGGGGCGTGCGCGCGATTCCTATCGCAGAACTGCGTGCGATGACGCAGCGCGAGCCGTGGTACGAGCTCGACGGCGACGCCGGCGGCATACTGCTCACCAACACCAACACCGGCGCTTACGTCACGATTGCGCCGCGCAAGCGCAACGAGGATCTCGTCTTTTCGATCAACGTGCGGCGGCCACGGTTTTTTGCGCTCGAAGCGGTGCTTACACTCGAGCGGCTCGCAGCGCAGTTCAATTGGAAAATCGACGATCCGCAACGTGGAACGCGGCTCACATTCGATGCGCACGAATGCGCGCAAACGATTGCGCGTTGGGATGAAGAGAATGCTGCGGCCGGTCCGCTTGCAGGCGGCGTCGCGATAGACGCGCAGACCGCAACACGTGTATGGCGTTGGAATTACGAGCGGCCCACAAATGAAGCGCAGCTGCGGCGCGACGGCGGCGCAGTGACAATCCCGCGCATCTTTTTCACGGCGCGTACCGGTGAGCGCGCCCATACGATGGCCCTTTGGCCCGCGGATTGCCGAAGCGTCGTGTTACCGGAGGTCGATGACATTGTGTTGCGCGAGCACGCCGGTGACACCGGCACCGTGCTGAATCGCGCGCTGCTCGCTGAGCGGGCGGCGTATTACACACACCTTGCGGACCACCAAGGCGTGCCGGTCATCGCCGCGGCGGACCAAGCAACGGTGCAAGCGGCGATCGCAGCGGCCAAACGAGCGCCGTTTACTGGCGAGATCGTCGCCTCCGATATGCTGCGCGAAGAAACGTAAGCAATCTTTACCAAGCCGTAGCCTTTATTGCCAGGGCGAGCGGCGTACGGGCCAAAGTGGTCTGCATGTCCGGCAGTTTCATCCTGGCCGCGCTGTTAGCGTTGGCTCCTGCGCCTCTGGCAGCGCATCTTGCGCAGTTGTTGCAAACGCCTGCGTTCGCTCACGCGAATTTTGGCGTTGCCGTTTACGATCTCGATCGCCATCGCATCGTGTATCAGCAGAACGCCAACCATTACTTTTTAGCAGCGTCGACAACGAAGCTCGTCACGGAAGGCGCATCGCTCGCGCTGCTGGGGCGCAACTACCGCTTCACGACCAACGTGTACCGCACCGGTCCGGTGGATGAAAATGGCGTGCTGCACGGCGATATCATTCTTCGTGCGAGCGGCGATCCGAATCTATCCGGACGTCTGCGGCCGGACGGCACGCTGGCGTTCGAGAACGAAGATCATTCGTACGACGGCCAGGTGATTACCAAAGCCGTTCCCGGCGATCCGCTTGCAGCACTCGCCTCGTTTGCGCAGCAGATTGCCGCGCATGGCGTGCATGCAATCACAGGACGCGTCATCGTGGATGATTCGATGTACGGAAACAACTCGCCGGAAGCCGGAACGGGCGCCGTGGTGTCGCCGATCATGGTCAACGATAACATCGTCGACGTCACCATCACGCCGGGCGCCGCTGCGGGCGATGCAGTAACGTATGCCGTCTCACCGCAAACGTCATACGCGAAGTTCGTGAACAAAGCCCGTACGTGCGCGCCGGGAGCGCGCGCCGGTATCACGCTGCTCGACAACGATGCCGATAACGCCGGCGTGGAAACCGTGACGCTCACCGGATGTCTACCGGCGCGTTCACCTGCGATTTTATACGCGTACGATGTGCCCTCGCCGCGCCGCTTTGCGGAAATGGCGTTTACCGACGTGCTCGCGCGCAGCGGTATCGATATTACGCAAAGCAAGACCGACGAACGCGTCGACCCCGCGAAGCTTGCGCCGTTGTATCAAGACCGCAATATCATCGCCTCGCATCAATCGCCGCCGCTGACGGAGGATGTCAAAGTCACGCTCAAGGTGAGCGACAACTTGCACGCGGCGACGATGCCGTACATTTTCGGCAACGGCGACCTTGCCGCGGGCTTCGCGCGAGAGCGGCGTTGGTTGCAAACGGCGCATTTGAACCCCGACGACGTCGTGCAGAACGACGGCCTAGGCGGCCAGGCGTACATCCAACCGCAATTCATGGTGCGCTATCTCGCATTTTTGCATTCGCAACCGTTTTTTCCGGACGTTGCGCACGCATTGCCCGTACTGGGCCGCGACGGAACGCTGTTCGATATCCAAACCGGATCGGCGGCGGCCGGAAAAGTGATGGCCAAGACCGGCACGTGGTCGCACGGCGATGCGCTCAACGGACGGCAATTGGTGTCGGCAAAAGGGTTGGCCGGCTACATGACCACGCGCAGCGGACGGCACTATGCATTCTGCTTTTACGTCAACAACTTCGCCGCCCCGCGCCCGAATGCAGCACACGAGGCCGGCGAAATGCTGGGCGCACTCGCAACGGCAACGTACTTGTACGCGAACTAAATCGCGGCGATGTGTCATGGTGAGGTATCGAACCACGGCCGAGCCTGTCAAGGCCCGTTTCCCCGCAGAAGATAAATGAAAACGCCGCACATAAAGTGCGGCGTTGCTTCGACAAATGACAGGTAAGGCTTAGCCCTTATACTTTGGAATGTACTCCGCCATTTGTGAGAGTGCGAAGTCGATGTCGTCCAGTGATGCGGCGTAGGAGAAACGCAGATAACCTTGGCCGGCCGCGCCGAACGCCGATCCGCCCAAACATGCGATGCCTGCTTCTTGCAATAAATACGCTGCCAGCGCTTTATCGTCGCCCGTGATCTGTTTCACGTTGGGAAACGCGTAGAACGCGCCTTCGGGCATCGTGCACGACACGCCGGGAATCTTGTTCAGTCCGTTGACCAGCCGGTCGCGGCGCTGACGGAACGTTTCGTTCATCGCGCGCACCGGTTCGTCGGGTCCGAGCAGCGCGGCTATACCCGCGTGCTGCACAAAGACGGGAATGCACGAGAACGTGTTGTTGTTGAACAACGTGACGGTCTTTGCGAGGTCCGCATTCATAATCGCATAGCCCAGGCGCCAACCGGTCATCGCATAGGCCTTCGAGAAGCCATCGACGATAATCGTGCGCTCGCGCATCCCGGGAACAGTCGCGATTGAGAGAAATTCGCTTTCGTAGAAGTTGCGGCTGTAGATTTCGTCCGCGATCACGAGAAAGTCGTGCTTTTGCGCAAGCTCGGCAATGCGTTCAAGATCGCTACGCGTGAGCACACCGCCGGTCGGGTTGTGCGGCGAGTTGATCACGACGGCGCGCGTCTTGTCCGAAACCCGGCGCTCGAGCTCGTCGAGGTCCATGCGCCAATTTTTCGATTCATGCAGCGGAATGGGAACGACGTTCGCGCCGAGATAACTCGAACACGATCCGTATGCCGGATACGCAGGATCGAAATAGATGAAGTCGTCGCCCGGATTGAGGATCGCGCTCAGAACGTTCCAGATGATCGGCTTCGCGCCCGGGGCGGCAACGACGTTCTCCGGTCCGAACGGCTCGACGCCGCGAAACTTGCTTGCATAGGTGGCAATTACTTCGCGCAGCTCCAGAATGCCGGCGGAGGGCGAGTAATGCGTGTTGTTCTCGCGGATCGATGTGATGCCGGCTTCTTTTATGTGCGTGGGCGTATCGAAATCGGGTTCACCGATCTCCATGTGCACGACACGCCTGCCTTGCGCTTGAAGTGCCTTCGCGCGCACCATGACTTCAAACGCGCTTTCCGATCCTAAACGCGAGACGGCATCGGCGATCCGGTCGTGTTTTGTAGCCAGCATGCTTCTCGTAAACCTTTCGTTGTTAAGCGTTTGATAATCAAGGTCGAGCCCAGCGCGCGGCGAAGTTAAGGCCACTTTTATGCGCACTCTTTCCGATGTATTTACGCCGGGAGCTCCGTCGTTACCCGAGGGATTGCGAACCCTCGCCGTTTCGCCCGAACGCGAGCTTGAACCTGGAATCACGGTCCGTGCATCATTCACCTTCCGCAACCAAGGTGGCGCCACCGCAACGGGTGTGCGTGTGCGGTTCAATCTTCCCGACGGTTTGGTCTATTTGGTTGGCTCCGGCACCATCGATGGCACGGTCCTCGACGACGAGCAAGGCAATTCGCCGCTCCTCGCGCGAGCCGGCGCGGACATCGGCGACGTGCAGCCCGGCGAAGAGCGACGGATCGACATTGCGTACAGCGTCGCAGGCGCAATCGAAAACGGCACGCCGGTCGAGTTGCAGGCAGCGGTCACGGCGTTTGAGTTGCCGCCGGTCGGCTCGAATATCGTGCGTTTGGTCGCGCGCAGCCGTCCAGCGCTGGAAAACGCGCTGACGACAATCGGCATTGAATCGCGCTCCCACGAACCGCGCGCCGGCGGCGAAGCGACCGTCACCGTTCGCGTGCACAATGCCGGCGAATCGAGTGCGCGCGACGTTGTCGTCGCTGCGCCGATTCCGGAACACGCGACGTACGTTCCAAACTCTGCACGCGTGAACGGACGGGAATTCGAACGCGATCTGCTCGGCCCATTCGATCGCGCCCGCGCGCCGATCATCACGCATTCGTTGCCTGCAAGCGCAACGGTCACACTTCAGTACCGTGTACGCATCGATGAGCCGCTTGCCGACGGCACGCTGATCGTTGCGCGCGCGCAAATCGCCTCGCAAGAGACCGCCGCGTTTTCCATCGAACCCGCTGCGCTCACCGTCCGCGCGCATCCGCAGTTCGACGACGATCGCACGGTGTTTACGATCGAACCCGAGGGCGATGTCACACCCGGTTCGCGCATCACCATGCGTTTCAACGTTTACAACGCCGGCGCAACAACGGCCGACAACGTCGGCGTCGCGCTCCAGATCCCCGACGGCTTATATGTCGTTCGCGGCGGCGTGCGCATCGACGGGCATCCGCTGCGCGAGAAAAAATCGCAAACCGCAACGTTCGATCTCGGGTCCATCGCCGCTCGTGAGAGCGTCGAGCTAACCGTTGACGCAATGGTCTCTTCACCGATGGCCGACGGCACAACGCTTCCCGTTCACGCCGCGCTTCGCTGGGGATCGGGTGGAGAAGATCAAACGCGCGAATTCGAACGCACCGTTACGGTGCGCGCACGTCCGCATCTGCACCGCCGCCGCAATCGGATTGAACGAAGCGGATCGCCGGTCGTGCATCCATCGGATGAAGTAGAAACAACGATCCTGCTTGCGAACGACGGAGCCGCGGCCGCGCACGACTGCGTGCTGCAACTGCACTGTGATGCCGGCTTCGACGACGTACGTGTGTTTGAAAAGAACACGCGGCTAGATCTGCATAACACGTCGGTCGAGCTCGGCACGCTTGAAGCGTACGCGTCGCGCCGTCTGACGGTTCGTGCTCGCGTACGTACACCGTACGCCGATCGTGCGGAGCTGTCGATGGGCGCAACGCTGCATGCGCAAGAGCTCGGTGAAATCGCGCTCGGATCCGTATCGTGGCGCGTTGATTCGCGCCCGGCGTTCTCGCCGGCGGGATCGACGCTTAGCTTGGCGCAGGACGATGTCTTCCGTCCAAACCAGCTCGTCGATGCACATCTGCGCCTGCGCAACGAAGGTACTGATGCCGCGCAGAACGTGCGCGTTCGCGTCTACGTCTCGCCGGAAGCACGGCTGGAACATGTCGACGGCGCCGCGCGCGAGCGTTCCGAGATCGTAATCGGTGAAATCCCGCCGGGCGCAACGGCAGAAGTTCGCCTCGGCGTACGGTTGCTGCGCAGTTTGGCGCGCGCGCATCCGGTGTCAATAGAAGCTGTCGTCAGCGCGGACGGCATGCTGCCGGTACAGCTTGCGTCGCTGACGATCGTCACGACCGCCGAACCAAACTTCGCAATCGGAACGCTGCGTTCGCTCCCGCAAGAATACGCGGAAGCGGGTGAAGAAGTCGAGTTCATTCTTCACGTGCGCAACAGCGGCGATGGTCCCGCGCGCCGTACCCGCCTGAGCGTGCCCGTAATCGACACGCTGATCTACGTGCCGAACACGACGACGGTCAACGATATTCCGGTGCGCGATGCGGGTTCGCAATCCGTATTAATGAACGAACGCGGCCTCGTGATGACCGACGTCGATCCGGGCGTTGAGGCAACGATCCGTTGGCGTGAAGTGGTCAACACCACCGTTGCGTCTGGAACGACCCTCACGCGGCGCGTGCGTATCGAATACGACGGCGATCGCGTCGACGATATCGCCGCAGAAGAACTTAAAATCCGCACGGCGCCCGCGTTTGCGAGCACCATCGTGGGCTTGCCATTTGGCCTCGACGGCATGTTAGGACCCTCAGCTGCGCCCGCGCAGCGCGCGCTTTCGAGCTCAGAGTTTGTCGAGTTACCGCCGGCTACACCGGTTGCACGCGGCGAACTCGCCACGCGCAACATGCTCGCCATTCCTGCGGGCAACGGTCATGCAAACGGACACGGCAACGGCGAGCTGCACGCGCAGGATATCGACGTACCGCACGAGGCGACGGGCATGATTCGCGTGCTCTCCGCGTTCGATCGGGATCGCCTGGATCGCGCGATGCGCTTTCTGCATGAAGCGCGGTTCACCGGGCTCATTACGCATCTGTTTGCGCTGCGCGCATTCTTCCCCGACGCGATCGGCGGCGTGGAGGATGCGGCGGTGCACGAGCTACGCGAGCATTTGCGTGAGTCGCTCGACCGCGTGTATATCAAACTGCGCGTGCCGAACTACGTGCTCGCACCGCGCGATGTCGAAACGGCCGCCGCGCGCGCCTCACTCGAGGCGGTCGTGCGAACGGCGACGCCCGACGTGCCGGTGCAGCGCGCAAGCTCAATGCCGCTTCATGGAACAGTCGACGGCAACGAACTGCATGCGCTGCGCGTCGGCCTGGACGATGCACCGCTCGCCACCGCGCTGCCGTGGGCGATCATGGCGCGACTGTTGCCGAATGAGGGCGACGCGCTTGCGCATTACCGCACGATGCTCGCCGGCGTGCTCGACGAACTGCACGGCGCGGACGAAGTGGGCTTTATCGATGCGCTCCAGCGCAAAGCGTATCCCGTCCTGGACGCTGCGCTCGAAGTCGTGCGCGCGCAGCTGGGCGCCGTTCGCGCATGAACGCGATGCTGATCGTGCTGGCCGTGTTCTTCGCGGTCGGCGTCGCGCTCGGAGTCTACATGCTCGTCGCACCGCGTAAAGCGGTACTGGTCGAAACGCCGCCCGTGCCTGCCGGCGGCAGCGCGGACACCGGCTGGACCGCAGCCGCCGGTGCCGAATTTGCCGGCCTTTCGGAATCCGCGCGTTGCGATCTGGTCTTTGCGGTGAGCGACTTGAACGATGAGCGCTCGCGCGAGATGCTGCTGCATGCGCTCGACGATCCGTCCGACGCCGTCGCACTTGCCGCCGCGCATGCCCTATGTTCGCGTGGTGAGGAGTCCGCCGTCAGTGAATATGCAAGCCGTCATCCGGGTGACCGCGCCCAACGCATTCTTGACACAATAGCGCTGCTGCGCTAACGCATCCCCAGGTTCGCAGGCTCCGGTACAGAAACGTGTGGTGAATGGCTGCACCGGATTCGTCATTGCCCAGCGCGCTCGCTGGCGTCTTTGCTCCCGGGTCTTTGCCGCTGGTCGAAACACTGCGAACGCTGGTCGTCACGCCGGCGCGTTCAGTGTATCCCGGCGAGATTATTCGCGTTGAATTTGCCTTCTCGAATTTAGGCGGCGCGCCGGCAACCGGCGTGCGCGTTCGTTTTGCCAATCCGTCGGGCGTTACATACGTCGAAGGTAGCGATAGCGTCGATGGCGGTGCGGTAGAAAACGGATCGTTTGTTTCCGCCGCGGGCGCCGACCTGGGCGAACTCCCGCCGAACGCGCAGCGCGCCGTAGCGTGCAGCTTCCGCGTGAACGATCGCGTTGAAGACGGAACCGAACTGGTGTTTCAAGCGGCGCTGGTGACGGATCAAACACCGGTCGTCGCATCGAATGTGGAGCGGCTGCTCGTGCGCAGTCAACCGCAGCTCCAGAATCCGCAAACGGACATTACCATCGCTGCACCGGAGGCGCTCAAACCTGGCGATGTGATCGCTGTGCGCGTAACGATTGCCAACACCGGCTCAGCGAGCGCGCGCGACGTGCTCGCATATGTTCCCGTGCCATTTCATACGCGCTACGTTCCGCGCACCGCGCGCGTTGCGGGCCGCGCGCTGCTCGATGCCGGTGAGGAGCCGTTCGATTATTCGTCCGATCAGGTGATCGCGGGATCGCTCGCGCCGGGCGCAAGCGTCGACATCGAATATCAAGCCATCGTTGAAACGCCGCTGGCGGACGGAACGAAGATCGAAACGACCGCGACGATCTCCTCGCGCGAGACGGCGGAGTTTGCGCTTGACGCGCAGCCGGCCATCGTACGTTCGCTGCCGGATTTCAGCAACGACGAGACGTCGTTCACGGTGTTCTGCGACGAATTCGTTTCGCCGGGCACGCGCGTACCAATGACCGTGCGTGCACTCAACAGCGGTACGGGCGAAGCGCAAGGGCTGTCGATCGGCTTAGACCTGCCGCCGGGTCTTGCATACACGCCGGGATCGGCGCATATCGATGGTCAGCCTGTTGGTGATGAAGCGTTTGCAGCGCAGACGTTCTCGCTGGGAACGCTGGCCGCCGGACGGGTCGTCGACGTCGGCATCTCCGGTATCGTTGTCATCCATGACGGCGACGATCTCCCGATCCGCGTAACGCTGCGTTGGAAAGATCCCAGCAGCGGCGCGCCGGTGGAACGCATTTTCACGCGGCGTTTGCGCGTACGCGTGAGCGCGCGCTTTACGCGCGGGCGCAACTATTTAGAAGTCGACCGCACCATCGTGCAGTCGCGCCAAGACGTGACGTTCACGGCGCATGTTTTTAACGACGGAACCGCGCCCGAGAACGACGTGCGTTTGCGCGTGATTCCCGGCGCGTTCTTGGAAGACGTGCGCATCGCGGAAACGCCCGACGATCCTGTGCGCTACGAAGAACCGTTTTCGCTCGGCATCGTGCAACCGCACACGGAGCGTTCGTTTACGATTCGCGCGCGCGTTGCATCACCGGTGCCCGACCGTACGCAGCTGTCACTTGCGTCCGTTCTTGAATATGCCGGCGGCACGTTCGATCTAGGTGCCGCAAACGTTATCGCGCGCTCGCGTCCACACGTCGCCGCCGAAGGGTGCACGTGGCTGCGCGAACAGAACACGCCGCTGCGTCCCGGTCAATCGCACGACGTCGTCATCCGCTTCACCAACGATGGCGCCGACGTATTGCGCGGCGCGCAGCTGGAGTTGCAATTGCCGGCGGAACTGGCCATCGAGCGCACGCAAAACGCCCGCCGTGACGGATCGGTTTTGCACTTTGGCGCGGTGCCCGCGGAGACGACGTTTGAAGCGCGCGTCAGTTTGCGGCTGCTGCGTGCACCACGTCGCGCCAATTCGCTCACGATTGAAGGTACACTCACGGGACGCGGCATTAGCCCCGTGCAGTTCGAACCGTTATCGATTGCAACGCAAGCCGATCCGGATTTCACGCGCGATGCAATCTTGTTGAGCAATCCTGCGGAGCACATCAAAGCCGGCGAACGCGTGGCGTACGAGGTGCGCCTTCGCAACAGCGGCGACGGTACCGCGGAGCGCCTGTTGATCCGCGCTGTCCCGCCGAATTTAGGTGTCTATATTCCCGGTAGCACGCAGCTCAACGGCATCGCGATCTCCGACGATCTCGGAAGTTCGCAGCTATGGTCGCAGCGCGGCTTGATGCTCACGGATGTGAATCCAGAAGTGGAACTGCGTGTGCGCTGGGAGATGCAAGTTGTCTCGCCCGTTGCCGCCGGAACTGCGATCGATACGCGCGTCGTGCTGGAATGGGACGGGAACCGAACGCTCGCGCTTGCGGCGCCGACGCTGCATGTGCTCTCGTCGCCTTCACTCGAAGCCGGCGCGGCAGGCACGCCGATCTCGTTTGCGCAGATGTTTCCGCAGCTGAAGACGCCGGACGCGGAAGCCATCGTTCCGCCCGAACCGGCAGAAGCAGCTGCACCGCTGACGCCCGAACCGCGTGAACCGGTTCGTGAACTTGCACGCGCAGCCGTTCCCGCCGCGGTTGTCGCGCCCGTTGAAGAGCAAGAAGAGCCGCCGCAACCCACGGTATCGCCGGCGCTGTATCTAGATCTCGATCACGAACAGCTCGCGCAAACGCTGCGCGCGCTCGAAAAAAGTGACGCCGGCGGCTTAGTTCCGCATATTTTTGCAGTGCGCGCATTGTTTCCGCGATCGCTTGCGGGCGCCGACACCCGCGCGGCACAAACGATCGAGAACGCTTCGATCGCCATCCGCGCACCGCTGGACCGCTTGTTTGTGCGGTTGCGCGTGCCGCGTCTGACGATCACCGCAAAGGATCTGGAAGATCGCGACAGCCGCTTTGCGCTGCGCGATCTCGTTTCCACCGTGTTGCATGCGAGCGCAGAAGAACTACCCGATCTTCCACAAGGCGCCGTGCGTTTGAGCGGCAACGTCGACACCGCGGGGCTTCGCCCTCGTGCCGACGAGCTTGAAAGTGCGCCGCTGGGTTCAGTGGTGCCGTGGATCGTGCATGCGCAGATGCTCGGAATGCGGATCGAATACAACGGCGGAGCCGGATCGTCGCGCAGCGACGTGCTCGGGCTTTACCGCAACGAACTGCTCAAGGTTTTCGGCGTACTCGAGACGCTGCCGATGACGGAATTCCACCGCGTGCTTTCAACGAGTGTGAACCGCACGCTCGACGACGCGCTCGGCGCAGTGCTCGACGCCTTGCGCGCGGCAATGCCGGTTGCTGTCGAATAGCATCTATTTCCCGCTCTTCTTGCTTCTTGCAGCCGGCGTAGTGTTGTACGGCGCGGGCACGCTCGTGCTGCGCAGCATCGAACGCAAACCCAAACAGCCGTTGTGGCCGGCGCTCGTGGATGAAGAGCTGCGCGATGCCGACCTGGCGCTGCGTTTAGATATGATCGAGCGGCTAGCGCTCGTCCCATCCGACTGGAGCACAAAAATCCTGAAGCAGGCGCGCGAGGAAGAGAAGGATCCGGCGCTGCGCGCTGCGATCGATTCGGCGCTCAAACAGTAGTGTGATCGACCCGGCGATCTACGACGCCATGTTCGCCGCAATCGAGCGCTCCAGCACATACCGGCGGATTGCTGCGGCGTCATCCGATTTTCGCGAATGGTTTGTTCCACTGAGCGTAACAACTCGCCAAGCGTTGCAAGAAATGGCGGCGCTGCTCGACTTGCAAGAATCGGATGAACTTGTCGATCTCGGCTGCGGTAATGGGAGCGTTGCGCTTTGGTTTGCGCAGCAGTATGGTGTGCGCGTTACCGGTGTGGATTTCTCAGACGTCGCGATAACTTTGGCTTGCAAACGCGCCGCGACCCTCGGTATTGATGCGGAGTTTGTTCGAAGCGACGTTAGGGCCGTTGCGCTTCCTGCGGACCGCTGCAATAAACTGGTCTCCATCGATGTCGTTCAGTTTATCGATGCAGCCCAGGCGGCTGCCGAAGTTACGCGGCTCATGCGGGCCGGTGGACGCGCAGTTATCCGCACGTGGGAAGTTCTTGAGGGCCACGAGGTTCCTCTGAAAACGATGGTCACCGATTACGCGGCCGCGTTCAAACGCTTTGGCCTGGTGCTTGTGGAGCGCGGGGAGGTTTGCGATGAGGTCGAGTCTGCGGTTTTCTATGAAGCAATTCTCGATAATGAACGCGCGCTACGCGAAGAGATGGGTGAAGCCGCGCAAATCTTCATCGAAGAAGCGCAACACATGCGCAGCCGCCGAGATCAGACGCGCCGCGTGCGAAAGGTATTGCTGACGCTGCAGAAGGGCCGAGCGTCATGATGCGCCTACGCGCGCTTTCGCCCGGCGATTGGCGCCTTTGGCGTGAGTTGCGGTTGCAGGCGTTGGCGGAAGCGCCGTATGCGTTTGGTTCAAAACTCTCCGATTGGCAAGGTGCAGGCGATACGCCGGAACGTTGGCGAGCGCGGCTTGTCAATGTGCCGCTGAATGTGATTGCTTATCTCGATAATGACGCAGCGGGCATGATTGGCGCGACGGCGGCGAACGAAAACGGTGAGGTTGAATTGATTTCGCTCTGGGTTGCGCCGATCGCGCGCGGGCGCGGCGTTGGCGATGCGTTGGTCGAGTGCGTGATTGCGTGGGCGCGAGATCACGCGGCGAGGTTCGTGGTTTTAGCGGTTGCGCAAGGAAATCGGGCGGCGATTCAGCTTTATGAGCGGCACGGGTTCATGGACGGCGGCATCAATCCGACACAGCCGGGTGAGATGCCGGAACGCCGCATGCACCGCGCGCTTTAGTGTCATGGTGAGGCATCGAACCACGGCCGAGGCATCGAGGCCTGCGTGCCACGCGGCTTCGACATCGCTTCGCTCCTCGGCGGTGGTTCGATACCTCACCATGACACATACGCACCCTGCTGAATCGTAACGTTCGCAGACGTGCGCACATAAAACGCGGCGGCGCTTCGACGAGATCAGCGTGACAAAAATTACGGTTTCTTGTGGAAGTATTTCACCATGATGTCGCGTGCAATGGGCGCGGCGACTTGCGCGCCGTAGCCGCCGGATCGATCCACGAATACTGCCATTGCAATTTTCGGATGATTTGCGGGGGCGTATGCCACGAACCACGTTGTGTTTGGACCGGCGCCGCCTGCGGTTTCTGCGGTGCCCGTTTTTCCGCCGAACGGTAAGCCGTCTATCGCAAGTCCATACGCGGTGCCCCAAGGCTCAGTTACTTGGCTCATGCCGTCGCGAACAGCTTTGAGTGCCGTTTGTGTAACGGGGACGTGGCGGATGATTTGCGGTGGGAATGTCTTGACGATTTTGCCGTTCACGTCACGCACGGCTGCGACGACTTGCGGCTTGTACAGCGTACCGCCGTTGATGACCGCGGATTCTACATTGGCCATTTGGAGCGGCGTTGCTTGGAGCGCGCCTTGTCCGATGGCAAGACTGCAGACGTCCGACGGTTCCAGCGGAACACCGGCGACTTTGAGCATCCATGCGTTCGTCGGATAGTTGCCTTCGAATTCGCCGGGAAGATCGATTCCGGTTTTCTGGCCGATGCCATAGGCCTGCGCGTATTTGCGCAGCCGATCGTTGCCCAGACGCCAGCCCATTTGGTAGAAGTAGCCGTCCGACGACGCCGCGAGCGCGTGCACGAATTGCGTTGGCCCAAGTCCGCCGGATGCGATGTCCTCGAACAACGCACCATGGCAGTTCCATGCGCCCGAATCGTACACGGTCTCGTTTACTTTCACGACGCCCGCCGTGATCGCCGCCGATCCGGTGATCATTTTGAACGTCGAACCCGTCGGCGTTGCCGCTTCGATCGCGCGGTTGAAGAGCGGTTCGGCGGGATCGAGTAAGTAGTGCGCGACGCGTTTATAATCGTCGGCCGCAAATGCGTTCGGGTCGAAGGTCGGATAGCTGGAAAGCGCGAGCACGTGGCCGTTCCATGGATCAAGAATGGCAACGGCGCCGCCGATCCGCCGTTTGCCGGCCCAGCTGTGAATGCCGTCGGCTAACGCCTGATCTGCGATCTTCTGTAAGCGCATGTCGAGGTTCAGCACCAAACTGTTGCCCGTCACCGGCGGTTTGGCGGGCAACTTCGCATCGGCCACGACTTGGTTTTGCGAGTCGACGACGACGCGCCGTCCACCGGGCTGTCCGCGCAGATACGAGTCGTACGTCGCTTCGATGCCGTCTTTGCCCACCACATCGTTCATCGCATATCCGCGGCTGCGCAACCGCTTGTATTCATCCGGCGTTATTTGTCCAACGTATCCGAACACCGCCGCGCCGCTGCCTTTATGCGGATAATCCCGAATCGCTTGTACTTCGAGATCCACGCCGGGCAGCTCGCGCATGATCTCCGAGAGCCGGCTCACGCGCGCAATAGAAATATCCGTAGCCAGAATCACCGGACCGTACGGCTCGTAGACCTGCACTTCGTCGAAATTCTTGTAGTTGACGCCGTGATGGTGCAGCAGTTGCTGTTCGAGCTTCGGCGGCGGCACACCAATGGTTGCGCCCAGCGTTCTGAGCTCTGCGTGAACATCGGTGACGAGCGACGGAATGAGCGCCACCACAAACGACGGACGCGACCGTACAACGATAGCGCCGTTGCGATCGTAAATGAAGCCGCGCGGCGCCGCTACGGGAATGAGTCGAATCTGGTTTGCTTGCGCCGCCTCCCGGTACTCTTGGCCGTGAAGCAGCTGCACTTGGATCAACCGGACGATCAGCGCAATGATCACGAGCACGAAGAACGCGCCGAATCCGCCGATCCGCCACGGTGAAGCTTCCCAGCGAGCGGGACGGCGTCCGGTCGCGGCCTTCATTAGATCGGGCTCTCAGCGTAGCGGCGCGAAACGATCATCGCGATCGCCATAACGATCGCATTCATGATCGAGGCGTACGCGGCTTGATGAAAGTGCACGCGCGCGTAACCCGGCGGATAATTCATCGTTAGTGCCATCATGATCCAAAAGATCATGCGGCGCAGCAACGTCGCCAAAAACGCAACCGTGCAAATTACCAAGATCGAATCGGGAAAAAACCGGCGTGCGAGCTGATTGGCGAAGACCGCCGTGACCGTTGTTGCAATCGTCCACGATCCGCCGGTCATCGTGTCTTGCGAATCTTCCAGCACGCCGGCAACCAGTCCGAACAGCGCCGCGCGGCGCAAGTCGGCGTGCATCGCATACCACACGACCAGAATCAAAACCAAACTAAACGATGCGCCGCGCCAAACCAGGTAATGCGAGAGCTCCACTTGGAAGAGCAGCGCAAGCAGCAGCGCGCCGCCGATCGCCCACCACGAGGGACCGCGATACGGGACGTCCTTTGTTGCCCCGGCGCGCGTGTTGACGCGCACGCCCGTCGGTTCGCTACTTCGGAATAACGACAACGGCGTTCAGCCGGGCGTAATCCACGGCAGGCTTGACCACGGCGGTTTGATACAGCGTTGTGGGACCGCGCTCGATCTTCACGATCGATCCGATGAGCGCGCCGGAATGAAACGATCGTGCCTCACCGGTAACCACGCGCTCGCCGATGCGCAGGTGGGCATCCTGCGAGATGTAGTCCATGCGCACGCTGGTCTCGTTGCCTTTGGCAACGCCCCAATACCGGCCGCGCGTCACAATGGCCGGCACCGTGCTGGTGAAATCGGTGAGGAGCGCGACTTTGCTGGTGAAGGGCTGCGCCTCGACGACGCGGCCGACCACGCCTTCGGCGGCAAGAACGCCGTCATCGACACGCACGCCGGAACTGGTGCCTTTGTCGATAGTGACGCTTTGCATTGCATATTCGGGCGGGTAGCCGATAACGCGCGCCCGGATCGCGCCGGGGTATTCTTCCAGGCGCGGCGCGATGGCGGATTGTGCATCCGACTGCGCAAGCGCTTCGCCGAGGCGCGCATTTTGTTCGCGTAGCTGCGCATTCTCTTGGCGAAGACGCGCGTTCTCGCGCTGAATCGAAGGCAGCGATATCACCGTTTGCGTCCCGCCGCGCAGGGCGCTCGCCACCGCGGAGACCGCTTCCTCGAATGCCAATCCGATCGTGCTCACGGCGGTCGTCAGCGGACTGGTTTGACCGGCCCGGGTAGCGCTTACTTGCATGAGCGCAACGAGCGCCGTGACGATGATCACGCCGATCACGGCGAACAGCCTGCGTTCATCCCGGTAAGAAAAAATAGTAGTGGCCCGCTCCTACACTGTTTTTGCGCTTTTGTTCGTTATCGGCAGCAAGAACCCTAAGTCTTCGAGCATTCTTGCAAAGCGGCCGAGCGGAAACCCCATCACCGTATAAAAATCGCCGTCGATTCGCTCCACCAGCGTTGCGCCGTAGCCCTGAATGCCGTACCCGCCGGCTTTATCCATCGGTTCACCGCTGCGCACATAGCTTTCGATGAACGCAGCACCCAGACGAAAAAACGTTACGGACGTGCTTTCGCAATGCTCGTGCACGTTGCCATTCGCGCGCAACGCAAATGCCGTGTGCACCACGTGCGTTCGCCCCGAAAGATCGCGCAGCATGCGCTGAGCGTCTGCGGCATCGCGCGGTTTGTTGTAGGCAATGCCGTCGACGTCCACGACCGTGTCCGCAGCGACAATGAGGTCGTCTGTGCTCACGCGCTGGGCAACGTCGGCGCATTTATGTTGTGCGTGCACGATCGCGAGATCGCGCGCGGAAAGATCCGGGCGATCCGGTTCTTCATACGTGCTTGGCATCACGCGTACGTTAAGATGCAGCGAACGCAACAGCTGCAAACGCCGCGGCGACTGCGATGCCAAAACGATGCTATTGATAACGCGTGCCATGCACTTCAATAAAGCCGGAGATGTGGCGTCCGCGCGGATCGTGATGCGTCCAGTGAATCACACCGTCGTTGCATTCGTATTGGCCCCGCAGCGTTACCCCGTCGCCGCGCCGCAGCGGGATGGGGCCCGTGATGTCGACGTTATCCTCGACTTTGATCGTTGCCGTATCGCACGGCCGCCGGTGCGGACTGCACGTGGCCGTCGCAAAAAGGAAACCCTCGTGTGCACCGCTCACGCTTGCACGTGTTCCAAGAACGCGCACGACAAAACCGCTGAGCGTCACTTCAGTATGATGCGCACCGCTATCGCAAACGCGCTGCACTTGATCGAGTCCTGTGAGCGATGGCGCACCGCTTGCGCAGCCGGCAAGCAGCAACGCTGCAAACATGCGTTTCACGTCACGCCGTACAGGCCACGCTGCGCAATATATGACCACACGCCCTCGGGCACCAAATAGCGAACGGACTTGCCTTGCGAGAGCAGGGTGCGCACCAGTGTTGCGGACTCCGGCATTTCCGGTAAGTTCAGCGTGCGAACGCGCGAACGCAGCTCTGCATTCGGAACGGCGGCCAGCACGCGCGCTACCGCTTCACCGCTGATCCCTGCGCGTGGCGCAATAACAAAGGCATCCAGGCCTTCAAGCACTTCTTCAAAGCGCACCCACGCGTTACTCGCAAGCGAATCCGCGCCGGTAATAAACGTTAGCGTCGATCCCGGATACCGCTCTTTGAGCCGCGGCAGCAGATCCGCGGTGTAACCGGTTGCATCCGGCGCCAGGTCGGTTTCATCGACGGCGAAGTATGGGTTCGTGTCGATCGCCGCGTGCAGCATCGCAATGCGATCCTCGGGACTGGCTTCGGGTTTGTTGCGGTAGTGAACGTTGCTCGTCGCCACGAACAGGATGCGATCCAAACCTTCGCTGATACGCGCCGATTCGGCAACAAATAAGTGGATATTGTGCACCGGATCAAAGGTGCCGCCGAAAATCCCGAGCCTCACGCGCGATTGTTAGGCCGCAGCGCCATTACGAATAAGTAAACTCAAAGTGCGCGATGCGTACGGTGTCGCCTTCTTGTGCGCCCATCTCGCGCAGTTTCTTTTCAACGCCCATCTTCGCTAAGATTTGCTCGAAGCGCGCAAGTCCTTCATCGGAATCGAAATTCGTCATGGCGGCAAGCCGTTCGACTCGCTCGCCGGTGATGACGAACACATCTTTTTCGCGATGAATCGAGAACGGTTCGTTCGGTTTGAGCACGATGTGCGCCGGTGGCGGCTTGACCACTTCGGGCAGCGGCGCGTTTTGAATTTCACGCCACGCGGCGTAGACGAGATCTTGCACGCCGGCGTTCGTCGCCGAACTGATGCCGCGCGCCTCCGGGAACAGACTGCGCACTTCTTCAAGCCGCTCGGCCGCCTGCGGTATGTCGATCTTCGAAATGACCAAAATCGTCGGCTTGCGCGTGAGGCCGGCGTTCCACGCTTCGAGCTCGTGTTCGATGACGGCTTTGTCCGCGAGAATCTCTTCGAGCGGTTTGTTGCCGTCGATCAGATGAACGAGCACGCGCGTGCGTTCGACGTGACGCAAAAACTGATCGCCCAGGCCTGCGCCGCTATGCGCGCCTTCGATGAGGCCGGGCACATCAACCATCACGAACGACTCTTCATCAGAAACGCGCACGACGCCGAGTTGCGGCTCGAGCGTAGTGAACGGATAGTCCGCGATTTTCGGCCGTGCCGCCGAAACGACGGAAAGTAAGGTGGATTTGCCGGCGTTCGGCAAACCCACGATGCCGCAGTCGGCGAGCAGGCGCAGTTCTAGCCGCAGCGAGCAGCGCTCACCGGGCTCACCCTTTTCGGCGAAGCGCGGTGCTTGCCGGGTACTCGTCGCAAAATGCTGGTTGCCCAGGCCGCCGCGGCCGCCTTTGGCGACGACCACGCGCTCACCGGCGGTGCGCAGGTCCGTCAGGAATGCTTCCGGCTCGTCTTCAATTGTGCGGTAGACGATGGTGCCGACGGGCACTTGGATGACCAGATCGGCGCCGCTCTTGCCCGATTTGTTTGACGTCCCGCCCGGCTTGCCCGAGTCGGCGGCAAAGCTGCGCTTAAACCGGAATTCGACCAGCGTCGAGAGTTCGGACGTCGCCTCCAGGTACACCGTGCCGCCGTGGCCGCCGTCGCCGCCCGCGGGGCCGCCCTTCGGGATGTATTTCTCGCGCCGCCAGGCTACAAGGCCATCGCCGCCGTTGCCGGCGGCCACTGCGATCGAGGCTTCGTCGATGAACTGCACTTGGTGCTTACTGTGCCCGGAAAAGCAAAGAGGACCCTAGCGGTCCTCTGCACTTGTCAGCGAGCTGCGCGCTCTTAGGCGAGAGCTGCTGCGCGGACGTGAACGTGCTTGCGGTTGCGGTGGGTCGCGAACTCGACCACGCCGTCCGTCAGAGCAAACAACGTGTGATCCTTACCGATGCCCACGCCTTCGCCCGGGTAGAACTGCGTGCCGCGCTGGCGCACGATGATGTTACCGGCGATGACTTGCTGGCCGCCGAAACGCTTGACGCCCAGGCGCTGCGCGTTCGAATCGCGGCCGTTACGCGTGGAGCCTGCGCCCTTCTTGGACGCGAACAGCTGAAGATCGAAAAGGAACATAGCCGCGAGAGTATAGCAGACGTGCGCGCGGACCGTCAATGGAGCCTCACGCACGCCGTTAGGCCAGCGTTCCCAGGAACTGCTGGAGCGACCATGCGGCCAAGCCCGCCAGGCCGGCGATGATGGCCACGCACACGATAATCCCTAACACGACCTTTGCAGCGTCGCGATCATCATCGAGGCTCACCTCGGCATCCAGCGAGAGCGGACGGCGCTCGTCAACGATCCGGCGTGCCAACTCCGCCGGTTCAACGAGGCGAATGATCATGCGGCTACGCGGAGCCACCAGATACACGTGTGTCATCTTAGAGTGCTTCCAGCCGGTACAACAACCGGCGGTGTCTTAACGGTTCCATTCGTGGCCGGCTCTTCGGCGCGCCCGAAACGCTTGGGCGCGAGCCACGTGTACATGACCGGCACTAGCACCAGCGTGAGCACGAGCGAACTGATCGCGCCGCCGCAGACGACAATGCCTAGGCTGCTGCGCACGCTCGAACCCGGCTCGAGTGCCAGCGCGAGCGGAATGTTGGCTGCGACAATCGACATGCTGGTCATGACGATCGGGCGAAACCGCGTTTGCGCGCTCTCACGAATTGCGGCGATTTTGTTCAGACCGCGCGAGCGTAGCGTATTGGCATAGTCAACGAGCAGAATGCCGTTTTTCGTCGCGATACCGACGAGTAAAATCGTGCCGATCATCGAGAACAGGTTTAACGTTTGATGCGTGATCAGCAGCGCACCGATCGCGCCGACCGCAGCGACCGGAACGGAAAAGAGAATAATGAACGGTGAGCTGTAGCTGTTGTACAGCGCGACCATCAGCAAGAAGACGAGCACGACCGAGAGGATCAGCGAACCGCCAAGACCCGTGAGCACTTGGTTCATGTAATCCTGTTGTCCGAGTGGCGCTGCCGAAACAACGATATTCTTCGGCAAGTGCAGCGAGGGCAGCTCTTTGTTGAACGCACTTTGCACGTTGGAAAGTGAAGCATTGGCCGTCACGTTGGCGTTGACGTGCACGACGTTGTTGCGATCGACGCGCACGATCAGCGGCGTCGACGGCTCGACGTTGATGCGCGTGAAATCGCCAAGATGAACGATGTTGCCGTTCGTCGCGCGCACCGGCACGGCCGCAAGATCCGCAACGCTCGTCTGCTGCGAGGTCGGATAAATGACTTGCACTTGCTCCAGTCCCTGCGGCGTCTCAAACTGCGTGGCGATAGCGCCGCCGAACGATGCTTCGGCGGCCGTTGCGGCGGTGTCGATGTTCACGTTCAACGTGCGCATTTTTGCGCGATCGAAGCCTAGCGCGATTTGCGGCGCGAGCGCCGTTGCAGTACTGTTCACGTTCGTCGCGCCGGGCGTACGCGCCAGCACTTGTTCAACACGCGCAGCTTGCGCGGTCGGATCGCCGCCGGTGACGTCGGAAACGATCTCGTCGATGGGCTGCTGGTTGCTGCCGTTCGTGGACGTCACGGGGACGACCGTGACCTGCGCACGCGGCAATACCCCCGGCGCAACAGCGGTATAGCGCGAAACCCACCACGCGGTTGAGTGCGCGCGCGAATCTTTGAGCCAAATATGCATTTGTGCAACATTCGTTTGAAGCACAGAACCGCCGAACGGCGCGTTGTAGAAACCGGCAACGGAAACTTCGTTCAATAGATCGGAGTTGCCCTGAACGACGTGTTCGAGCGAAAAAATGCCTTTGCTAACGTCGGCAATAGGCCAGCCCGAGGGATATACGGCTTGAATGAAGATTTCGCCGCGATCTTGCGGCGGGATGAATGTTTGACCCACAACGCCGAGCGGCACGAGCGCAATCGCGCAAACGAACGAGACCGCGCAAAGCGCAACGACGACGAACGGCCGGCGCAGCGCGCAGCGCAAAATATGCGTGCCGTACCATGTGCGCACGCGTTCGAATCCGCCGCTAAAGGCGCGAATGATCCCAACGAAACGTAGCTTTGCGCGTAGAGCATTCGGAAGCGGAGCAGATTCGACTCGTCATACTTGAGCGTCTGCTGCGCTTGCGAAAGCGCCGCGCGAGCATTGCGCACCTGATCGCTGCTTTGCGCAATCGTTTCAACGCCCTGATAGGTGAACTGGCTCACGCGCGCACCGAAGCTTTGCGCGTTGGCGAGGTCGGCGCGAAGATTCGCTTGGAGATCGTCGGTGTTGAGGACCGCGAGCACATCTCCACGGTGCACGATGTCGCCTTCGCTAACGTTAACCGACATCGCCGGTTCGGACAGCGATGTTTCCTGTATGGCGACGTTTTGGTACGGTGCCGCGGCCCCGGCGAGCGTTTCCGCAAGGCGCAACGACGCTTTCGCGCGCAATTGAAACTTGCACCGTTTGCGGACTCGGTGCGGGAGCGGGGCGCGAATGTGAGCATGCGCTTACGAGCGCAATAGCAGTAAGGGTCCACAGCCTCATAGCGCTTGAGAGTATGCGCGCCTGGCCTTGGAGGCCGCTCCGAAAAACGCCCAGGCCGCGGCTGAGAGCATTCGCAGAAGAACCTCAGCGTTGCACGTTATCGTCTGCGCAACACTTCCGCCGCTTTAAGGTATCAACCGAAAAGATGCACAGTAGCCCTTTTGTCACAGAGGCAGTAGTCAAAATGTCCGGAGAAATTGATATGACCCGCGCAGACGAACTTTTACAGCTCGAAAAGCAACTGGCCGATCCGGACTACGTGGTTCTCGACGTTTCCGACGTTCAGTATATTGACACGACGTTTCTGCGGTTTCTCCTGAACCTAAAACATCACGCCAACAAAGTCGATCGCTCCGCCGTCAAGATTGTGGGCGCAAGCGCGCACATCCGGCGGGTGCTTGCAATCGCCGGAATGAGCGAGCTGTTCGTTATCGAGCCCGCATGAGGCGGCGCTGCGTCAGCCCCGCCGCAATCATCGATACCGCGAATAGAACGACAATCGCACTTAAAGCGGCCACGAGCCCGCTTCGCAGCACGAGCGCCGCGCCGAGCAGCGCGCCGGCAAACATTGCAATCACCGACGTCAGGCGCCGTCCAAGCTTGGGGTCCGTACCCGCGGGGTAATCCGCAGCCACGCCGGTAAGCGTGAGCGTCAGCACCGTTGTAGTGAAGTCGGGCACGCCAAGCTTACGAACTGCTGCATTTTGCACGCCCGTCGCAAGCGCCAGTAGTGCGGTGAGCGCATATCCGGACGGCGTGCCGGCGTGTACGGCAAACAAAATTGTGAGCACGAGTGCTAGCACGCTGAGCACGAATTTCACGGCAGTGGCCTGCAACAGCAAATGCGCGTTCGTGCTCGAGCGCCGCACGAGTGCGCCGCCGCCGAAAGCGCCTATGAGAAATCCCGCCATAGCGACAAGCGACCCCGGTGCGGAAATGTCGCGCGCTCCTGCGGCAGCGAACCCCAAAAACACAACGTTGCCGGTCATATTGGCCACGAAGACGTGCCCGAGCCGTAAGTAACTTACCGCGTCAACGGTGCCCGTTGTAATCGTGAGCACGATCAGCCCCCAAGGGACGAGCGGTGATAGGTTGCCGGCGTCTTTTTTCATGTCGGGCCTCTACGGCAGTCTGCGAAATAGTTCAGACCGTTCAAAGTATTGGCAGCTATGCTGGCGGCATGGCTACAAATAGTGTGGGTGTTGCCGGTCTGGGAAAGATGGGCGGCACCTTTGCCCGCCGGTTCCTGGAACAACACTATCAGGTTTCGGTTTGGGACCATTCGCCGCAGCGAGTGACGGCGTTCAATGCGCCGGGAGCGATTCCTTACACCTCGTTGAACGACATGATTGCCGGCGTGGACGTCATCGTCGTTTCGCTTTGGGGAGACGAGGTTGCTCGTGAAGTTACGCTCGCGCAAATCATTCCGGCAATGCACTCCTCGCAGATTCTGATCGAGATGTCGACGCTCTCACCGCAGATGTATGAAACGCTGGAACACGCCGCGCACGAGCGCAACCTTGCGTTTGTAGCAGCACCGGTTCTGGGCAATCCCGATGCCGCGCGTCAGGGTGCGCTCACGGTTCTTCCGGGGGGTGCACAAGAAACGGTGCGGCGCGTCCGCGACATGCTTTCCGTCCTTGGTACCATCATCGAAATGCCCAGCGTCCGCGCGAGCGGCTATCTCAAACTTGCAAACAATACGATCTTGGGCGTCGTAGCGGAAACACTGGGCGAATTGCTCGAACTGTGCGATCGCGCGGGCATCGATCGCGATCTTGCCGTACGCTCACTAACGGGCGCGTTTCAACGCAGCGTTCAATCGAAGCTCGCGCAACTGCTCGCGCGGGATACGCAACCGCGCTTCGCGCTTAACGCTCTGCTGAAAGACCTTCACCTCACACAGCAAGCTGCGCAGTCATTGCAAATTGACATTCCGGTCTTAGATGCCGTCGTTCCGCACGCCGAACGGGCGCAGCAACAAGGGCTTGGCGATCAGGACTACATCGCGCTGGCTCTGGAGCGACTGCCGTGAGTGCTCCGCCGTAGGCTCTTCGCCGCACCTGCACAAACGCGTCGCCCTGTTGTTTGGAGTAGTAGTCGGACGCTAGCGCCTGGCCAAAGAAACAGCGGAGGCCGAATATGGACGAACGGATGGGCACGCTGCTGAAGCGGGCTCGTGCCCGCATCGACCGCGGCAAACTTTCGCTCGGTCCATACTTGCGCGTGCAAACGCGCATCGAAGAAGAAGTCGCCGAAACCGTAGGCATCACTCGCGAGTGGTACGCGATGATGGAAACGGACCGGCCGGTGCGTGTGTCCGCAAGCGTGCTGGCAGCGATATCGGATGCGCTGATGATGGCTGCGGACGAGCGGACGGCGTTATTCCGCCTTGCAATTCCCGAGCTGCGCTCTGCTTCGCTCTCTGAGAACTCGGAAGCGCTCACGATTCGGGACGTAACGCCCGCGACGGTGGAAACGTATGTGT
>CAZERJ010000012.1:38600-44838 GCA_964514445.1 uncultured bacterium
TCGGAAGCGCTCACGATTCGGGACGTAACGCCCGCGACGGTGGAAACGTATGTGTCGTACCTCCGTTCAAAAGTCGATGTGCAAGGTGCGCCGCTCATTCACACGCTACGCGGCGTAGGATACACGATGCGCTTGAAGCGATGACGTTCGGTACCTTTCTAAAGGAACACCGCGCCCGCACCGGTGCGACCGCCTGCGAGATTGCCGACGCGTGCGGCATCAACCGCCGGTGGTACGAGCTCGCGAAGGGCGGCTACGCTATGCGCGCGTCCGCGGCGACCCTGCGCACATTGTCTGAGGCGCTGCACTTGGACGCAACGGAACACGCGACGCTGGTGAAACTTGCGACGCCGCCGCTGCGCGCTCAAGGCCCTCGCCGCGAATCGCTGGAGATCCGTGATTCGCTCTCGCATCTACAGCACTACACGCGGAAATTGCGCGATTGCTCCGATACCGATGAAGTACTCAAACTCGTGCAGGACGCGGCGGCCTCGCTCTTTCCCGAGGCGTCGTATCTGACGACCGCCACGCGCCTTTGCGACGGCGGATGGATTCAGCATGGTGACCCTGCGGCGAAGGCATCGCGTTTGGACGCGTTCAGGCACAACCGCGATGAAATCGTGGGCCCCATTTTTGCGTTGGAGCCCCTCGAAGCCGATATCATCACGTGCTTTCCCGAGCGCTCACTACCGGGCGATCTTGTTACTTACAATGATTACGATGAACGTACGCTTGCCGGTATTCTCGGCAAGGAATTCACGTACTTTCGCAATCTGCACGAATCGGCGGTGACGACGGTGGTGCGGTCGCGCGAAGGATTCGTTGGGCATTTGTACGTCGGCGATTTCTTGAAGATGTACGATCGGGAGGCGGATCGCGCGATGCTGGCAGCGATTCGGCGATTTTGCATCGCTTGCCGCACGCATTAAAGACTTGCGTGCAAGAAATGCACCGCCGGTGCGTATCGCCATTGTGGTGGGTAAGGAAGCACGGTGGTGACCCTAACGCGTCCCGCGCTTGCCGATCGAATTGTCGCCGCCGATCCGGGGCTCGTGCGCCTCTACATGGCTGCACGGGCGAGCGCATCGGTGGGAACTGCGCTGGGTTTGCTGCTCTTGCTTCGCAGCCATTATCACTTTGGATTGAGCGCCGCGCTCGTCGGCGTGCCGCTCGGGATGGTTGGCATTCTCACAGTCAATGACACCGCGCGCCAGGCACAAAGAACAACGAATTTGTTGCTCTGCGTGCCGGCGCTTGCTAGCGTTACGATGGCGACGTTCGCCGCGGGCAATCGCTTTCTGAGCGAAGCGTTTTTTGTTGTGGTTCTTTTCTTTGCAACATACGCGCGCCAGTATGGTGCACGTGCATCCTCGCTCGGTGTGATCTTTTTCGTCGCCGCGTTTTTTGCGCTCGTCTTCCAAATTCGCCCCGCCGATTTGCCCTGGGCGTTCGTTTCGATCGTGACGACGATTCTATGTACATACGTTTACCGTTTCGTCGTTTTCCGTGACGCGCCGAAGCTCGCGTTGCGCAATGCAGCGGCGGCATTCCGTGCACGCCAGCGTTTGATCGAAGCGGATATCCAAAACGCAGTCCGGCTTTCACGCTGGACGAGGCCGTTGCGCACGAAGGTGAACTGGGATTTGTCACGTTTGAACGAAACGGCGCTTATGCTTGATGATGTTCTACGCTGCGACGATGATCGCGTCTGCGTTCTCGACGCGGAGCTTGCGAGCGCGGAACGCGCCGATCGATCTCGCAGCTTATCGGCACCGTTACCGCCGATGCAACCGTTGCAATTGAGCGAAAGGGCGCCGGTGAATAACCAGTGGACGCCGCGCGGACCGTTCCGCACCGGTACGCAAATCGAAACGGGGCGGATTCCGCAAGCGCTCCGGCAGGCGATTCAGCTGACCGCCGCCGGCATCGTCGCGATGGTGCTCGGAGAGATTATTTCGGCCGACCGCTGGTATTGGGCGGTGCTCACGGCATTTTTTGTCTTCGTTGGAACCTCGTCGTCCGCTGAAACCCGGCTTCGCGCATGGGCACGCGCGCTTGGAACTGCGATTGGCGTTGTTGCCGGAATATTGATCAGCTATCCAATGTTCGGACACAACGACGCAGCTTTTGCGGCCCTCATCGTCTCGCTGTTCTTGACGGTCTATACCGTGCGGCTCTCGTATGCGGCGTTTACATTCTTCATAACGATTGACATCGCAATACTCTATATTATTCTGGGCCTTTTCAGCGACCGGCTGCTCATTTTGCGGCTGATCGAGACCGCTCTTGGTGCACTTTTGGGTGGGAGCGCCGCGGTGTTGCTGCTGCCGATTTCCGGAAAACACGTGCTGTTCAATGTCACGATGGAAGCGTTGCGGCGCCTCGACGCTGCCGTCGCTTGTTCGTTGAATCGCTTAGCCGGCGATACCACGGCCGATCCGATTGAGGCAACGCGCAAATTCGACGAGGCGCTTCAGAGCGCACGCGTGCAACTCGACCCCCTTGTGTCTCCAGTGCATGGTGCGGCCAATCCAACGTACCGTACGCGGATGGCGCTCATGAATGCGTGCGGCTATTATCTGCACCAACTCGTGGCGCTCGCCTACGAACGTCCCAGTGAGTGCCCTATTGAACCGCTACGCGCGCAGGGCGCAGCGATTAGCGCCGACATCAGTGCCCTGATAAATTTCAACGGCACTTCGCCCGCACCGCAGATGCGTGCGCTGCCCGGCGAAGACCGTGATAACGGCAGGGCTTCGAGCTATCTGCACGGGCTCGATCGTGCCTTGCATGGTGTGGCCAGAACGCTGGGATAGTTCGCAGCGCTGCCATAGGATCGCGCTTTACGATTCGGGCATTATTACTTCACGAGAAGATACGGCGGGTAGAACGCTCGCGGTTGCGGGTTTGGAAACGCCGAGCGACCTTCCGATCGATGGACGCCTGGCGATAGCGCGCGCCGTCAACGCGCTCGTGGCCGACGCGTTTGCGCTCTACATCAAGACGAAGAATTACCACTGGCATATGTCGGGAAGCCACTATCGCGATTATCACTTGTTGCTCGACGAGCAAGGCGATCAAATCTTCGCGATGACCGATGCGCTCGCCGAGCGCGTTCGCAAACTCGGCTTCACCACGATCCGGTCCATCGGACACATAGCGGCGTTGCAAACGGTTCGCGATAACGATAGCGAGTTCGTTTCGCGGTTCGATATGCTGACCGATCTTATGGACGACAACCGCCGGTTTGCAGCCGCACAGCGCGCCGCACACCGCATTTGCGATGAAGGCGGCGACGTTGCCACCGCCAGTATGCTGGAAGTCTACATCGACGAAACGGAACGCCGCACGTGGTTCCTGTATGAAACCACAACGGGCGGCGCATTCACGGACTAATAGCGCCATGGAGTTCACGACAATCAAGCGCACCGGTGCGCGTGCCTCCCGTATCGGTCTAGGCACGTGGGCGATCGGTGGATGGATGTGGGGCGGCGCCGATGACGGCGCCGCGGTTGCAACGATTCACCGCGCGCTGGATTTGGGGATCACCCTCTTCGACACCGCGCCGGCGTATGGCCAGGGACATTCCGAAGAGGTTCTCGGGCGTGCACTGAAAGGCCGGCGCGAGAGGGCAATCATCGCCACGAAGACGGCCATCGAATGGGACGAAAACGGAAACGTTCATCGTAATGGCTCGGTCAAGCGCATTCTCAAAGAAATCGATGATTCACTGCGCCGGCTGCAGACCGATTACATCGACGTCTACCAAGTGCACTGGCCGGATCCCTCAACGCCGATTGCCGAGACCGCAACGGCCATGCAGCGCGTGTTCGATGCAGGCAAGATCCGCGCGATCGGCGTGAGCAATTTTTCTCCGGCGCAGATGGATGAGTTTCGACGTTTTGCATCCCTCGACACCGTGCAGCCGCCGTACAACCTCTTCGAGCGCGATGCCGAGCACGACGTTCTTCCCTACGCCCGCGAGCATGCGATCGCGTCATTAACGTACGGATCGCTCTGCCGCGGCTTGCTCAGCGGTTCGATGCGAGAAGATACCGAGTTCAAGGGTGACGATCTTCGCCGCACCGATCCGAAATTTCAACCGCCGCGCTTCGCGCAATACCTGCGCGCGGTGCAGCGTCTTGACGATCTCGCGCGCGAGCGGTTCGGCAAGCGCGTGATTCATCTAGCGCTGCGCTGGGCGCTCGACCGCCCCGGCGTCGGCGTCGCGTTGTGGGGCGCGCGCCGTCCCAATCAACTCGATCCTCTACCCGCTGTGCTCGAGTTTTCACTGGACGAACAAACACAGGCCAACATCGACGCCATTATCGCGCAGGACGTCACCGATCCGGTCGGACCGGAGTTCATGGCGCCGCCTGAGGTTGTGGCACGCTGAAAAACATATGAATGGGATCGTAAGGTTTACGTCATTATCGCAAGCGATCCGCGCCGGGTTTCAGGTGTACGAACGTACGCGCGACGGCTATCTCGTGCGGACGCGAACACCGGCCGGTTCGGCATTAGCGGTTGTTGAGGTTGCGTCATCGCAATTAAAGAGAGGGGTTCCGTAACGGAACCCCTCTGCTTTGCGTGCGGGTGTGCGAGGCGTTAGCCGATGCTCGTTGCGTAGAAGACGTTGCCTGACCAGAAACCGTACGCCGTGACGGTGCGGCCCACGTAGAGGTTCTGTGCCGCTCCGTTGTTGAGCGCTTGCTGGTCGTCGATCGTTACGGTGTTGAGCACGCCTTGCAAGAGCGTTACGCGATTGCCGCTAATCGACGTTACGACGCCGCGAATGCTCGCATTGCCGCCACCGTTCGGATAACCGTTGTTCGGATAGTTTCCGTTCGGATACCCGTTGTTGGGATAGCCGTTTGCGTAATTGTTCACTTCCGCGACGAACGCGCCGTTGCTTGCGTAAAAACCGTTCAGCACATAGTGCGCGCCGGGTTGCAGCGGCGCACCGACGCGCAGCAGCGCGCGTTCATTGATGCGAACGAATTGACCGCTGTCCGTGCGGAAATCGGCAACGTATCCGTCGTGCACGCCGAGCACGGTGCCGCTGATCGTTGCGGAGTTTCCACCGTAATAGCCGCCGTTACGATTGCGGTTACCGTTGCGGCACCAACCGCGCTGATGACCCGCCGGATTCGTACAGTTCTGCCGGCGTCCGTTGCCGTTGTCTTCATCGCCGTCGTTGTTGTCGTCGCCATCCGCTACGAGTACCGGCGCGCCGAACACGCCTGAAGGGGCTGCGTTAGCCGGCTGCGCCGTTGCCGGCGCAGTGGACGCTGCGGTGCTGAAGCTGAGCGCGAGTAGCGCCGTGAAGAATTTGTCCATTCGAGTCCTCCGCGTTGCTTTGTGGCTGGGTGTGCAAGCTCGCTTGTGGAGGAAACGTACGTGTGCCGCGGTTTGTTGCGCTCGGCTACTGGGACTGCACGATATGCGGTTCTTGCCACGCCGCTTGGATTGCGCTCCAGAACGAGGCGGCGTCCCACTCGCTGCGCACGCGTACGCGCGTGATTTCAAAGCGGTTTTCCGGCGGCAGCACGTACACCGGATCGGTTGTTACTGCCAGATCCATCCCGTTCGCGCGCACGATTCGAAGCGTCTGCGCATTGAAGCGGCCCGACGGATACGCATACGTATCGATCGGCGCGGCGAGGTGCGCTCGCAGCGCTGCAACGGATCCGCGGATCTGCGCTGCTTGTTGCAACGCCGTCATCACCGACAGGTCGTCGTGTTGAACGCCATGTGCGGCGATATCGAAGCCGGCACGCTGCATTGCTTGCAGCTCGCGCCACGTAACGTGCCGCGGCCGCCCGACCTGGCCGCTAACAATATAAAAGGTCGCGTTCGCAGCATATTTGCGAAGCAACGGCACGGCCTGGGTGTACTGGTCTGCGTATCCGTCATCAAACGTAAGCACGACGACGTGGTCGAGCGGTTCACCCGCGCGCAGGCGGCGCGCCAGTTCGTGCATGCTGATGGCGCTCACACCGTGCGCTTGCAGCGTGCGCAGCTGCGCCTCGAACTGCGCCGGAGAGATCGTCAGGTCGCGGCCAACGGCATCCGTTGGGCGGTCGCGGTCGACGCGGTGATACATAAGGATAGGCGGCGGCGAGAACGTCGCAGGCAAAGCGGGCATCGGCATCGCGCAGCTATTTCGCAAGAGGGACCCGTCCCCACCCGCCGTAACCATGCCTCGTTTTGAGCAGCAACACACGGCGGCGCGTGG
>CAZERJ010000013.1:0-18092 GCA_964514445.1 uncultured bacterium
TGGGATCGCAGCGATGTTCGCGAGGCGTTCACGAGCGGCTCGAAAGCCTGCGTGGCGTACGACTTCATCACCAAGGCGCAGACAGCGCTGACGTGCGTGGAGGTTCTGACCTTCGAAGAGGAGCGCATTACGCACATCGAACTGTTTTTCGATCCTGCCGCCTTCGCACAGGCCGCCAACGCAGCCGGCGCAAGCGCCACGTAAATGCACGCAGCGCCCTTTCTCAAAATCGCAGCCGGAATCGCGCTGCTTCAATATCTCGCGCATGCGCTGTTGTTCTTGCGCGCGCAGCCGTCGCACGGTCCGGACGAAGCGGCGCTGGTGGACGCGATGAAGAGGCAGCGATGGGTCTTCAACGGATTCCAGCGCGGATATTGGGATTTCTATTTCGGGTACGGCCTGCTGGCTATTCTGTGGGGCGCAGTGGAAACGGTCCTATTGTGGCAGCTTGCCGCGCTCGCCGAGGCGGGCGCGGCGCTGTCCGGTATTATCGTGCTGCTTTTTGCCGCTAACATTGGACACGGCATATTGGTATTACGGTATTTCTTTCTGATTCCGGCGGTTTTCGATGCTCTCGTCGCATGTGCGTTAGTGCTTGCGTTGGTGATGGCGTAGCGGGATGCGACCGCTGCGTGGCCGGATGGTGAAGAAGTACGGCGGAAGAAACCGATGTCTACGCCGCGATCGATGTTTAGCACGATGAATGATGAAACGACGTCTTCATTAGAAATAGCCCCCGCATGCCGTAACGCGGGGCCATGCTGATTGAGAGTCCAGCGCAAGCAATCGTATCAATCGATTGTACTCGCGTCGCGAAAAATCGGGCGGTTTTTGGGATGTTTTGGTGGCCGAATTTGTGTTGAAAGTTTTATATGTCACGGCACGCGCCGCCCGCGCGTATCGCAAGGCATGAGGTACTTTCGCACATGTTGCGCTGCGCTGCTGCTGCTTTTCGCCGGCGGAGCTATCGCGCTGGCCGACGAAGGCCCATCGTTCACCGGGCCGCCGACGGTGTCGGAATATCAATTCGTGCAATCGGTGCAGCGCGATCTAACAAGCCGCTTTGCGCATGTCGCTGACGCCGTACGCGCGGGCTACGTGCGATACACCGGCGTCGATGATTCGGGCGCCATCAGTTATGCAAATCAGCAGTGGTCATCAGATCCGACGCATCCCAGTCAGCTGTGGTACGATCGAAGCGGCAACGTCTTAGGTGCGGATTTTTCCGTGCTGCGGCCCAATAACGAGCCGCGCCCGAAACTATGGGGCGTCAACCCCGGGCGTTGGGTCGAATTGAACGGACACGTGCATTACGTTAAGCGCGACGCGAGCGGAGCGCTCAAGTACGATCAATGGGTCTGGAATCAAGATTGGGTCGCGGCGGGAGGATCGCTCACATCGCCGTCGGCCGCAACACTCGTCAAGCTCGGACACGTAAAGTCGCCGAATGATCTCGTTACGCTTTTTGAGTTTCCGACCATTTGGGACTTGACCGTCTGGGTCGTACCGCACGCAGCGGGCCCATTCTCATGGGATTGACGCACGAAAGAATGTGGTCCGGAATGGCCGTACGCGTGTTGGACACGCCGGGCGGTTATTTCGTTCGCCGTGCAACGCCGACGCATTACGTTGCGATGTGCTTGGCTGCGACGCGCACTGTCTGCCGGTGCGGGGGTCCGCCGCAATATATGCAGCGCCTAGTGGGTGATGTCGACGTTGTACCGGCGGGAATGGAGGCAATGTGGAACGACGAACGCCCCGGCGCGTACGTCGCGATCGATCTCACGCCGGCGCTGGTAAATGCAACCGCCGCGAAACTCGGCGTGAATCCCGAGCGCATCGAGATTGTTCCAGGCCTTGTGCTTACCGATCCGCAGATCGCGCACATTGCTTCGGCACTCAAACTTGAACTGGAACACGGCGAACCGAATCGGAGCCTCTACGCCGAAACCTTGGGAGCGGCACTTGCAGCGCGTTTGATTCGCCGTTATTCGAAAATGACGCGACCGCACGCCGCACGAGGTCTTTCGAAACGCCAACTCTCGCGAGTCAATGACTACGTAACGGAGCATATTGACGACGATCTTTCACTCAGCGTGCTGGCGGCCGTCGCCGGCATGGGCATCTCGCAATTCAAGGCGATGTTCCGGAGTGCAACCGGTATGCCGGTGCACCAATTCATTATTCGCCGCCGCGTTCAAGAAGCGGCGCGATTACTGTCGCACGATCGCGCGCCGATTGGATCGGTCGCCGCGCAGGCTGGGTTCGCGGATCAGAGTCACATGGCTCGCTGCATGCGCCGCGTCTTGGGAACAACTCCCGGCGCAATGCGGCGCGGTTCGCGTTGATGGAAGAAATGCGCGCCGAGCCGCGACGCTCGAGTGGCCAGTTGTGGACCGGTTTGCAAGCGGATATTCTTCAAACCTCCGGTGGCGCAATGGAATTTGTGCCCAGTGCGATCCATCACGTCAGCATGCACGTCGGCCGCCCTGTGCGTGCGGAATGCCGAGTTGAAAATAGGATACACGGGCGCCTGCAGGCGCCCGGCAATATCGACGTGATTCCCATGGGATGCGGCGTTCGCTGGGTAGACGACGGCCCCACACGCGTACTGTCGTTGTTGCTGCAACCGCAGCTGGTATCTACCGCAGCACGAGACATTGGGTTGAACGAAGACCTCGTTAGCATCGCGCCTCAGATGCAGCTGGACGATCCCAGTCTGCGACACATTTGTTGGGCGATTGTCGCAGAACTTGAAGACGGCGCGCCATCCGGGCGTGTGTACGGCGACAGCCTGGGGCTCGCGCTCGCCTCGCACTTGCTGCAACGTTTTACACGCACGCCTCGACGGGCCGGCGCCGCGCAACTCTCGCAGCGGCAAATGCAGCGCGTACGCGAGTACATCGAAGAGCATCTGAGCGAAGACCTTGCGCTCTCCGAACTGGCGATGATTGCCGGTTTGAGCCCCTCGCATTTCAAAGTTGTTTTTAAAACGTCTGTCGGCATTCCGGTGCACCAGTACATCATCCGCAGGCGCGTCGAGGTTGCGGCGCGTTTGCTATTGCACGGATCGACGGCGGCCGAGGCCGCAAAGCAAGCCGGTTTTGCAGACCAGAGTCACATGGCGCGCTGCATGCGGCGCGTCCTCGGCATGACGCCGCGCGACATCCGCGTTATTTAGCGTCCAAACGTACTATGCTGCGCCGGAACATCCACGACGCGCGTGGTTCTCTGCCCTTACAGTCATAATTGGCGCGCAGTACGCGCCATTTTGTGAAGGAGAGAATCATGCTCAGACATTCGGTCCGGCATGCATTCGTAGCGGTAACGCTTCTTGTCGCACTGTTTGGCCAGGAAACATGGGCACTGGCCGGCACGACGGGCGGAATTACCGGATACGTGCGTGATACGGACGGAGCTCCCGTCGGCGCTGCTCGCGTCACCGCGACTGCACCGTCGGAATCAACCTCAACCGTGACCGACGCTTCGGGCCGGTTTACTTTCTTGTCGCTTGCGCCGGATACGTATACGATCGGCGCCGAGAAACAGGGGTACCAAAGCAGCGCCACACCCGGCGTCGTCGTCTTTGCCGATCAGGTGCAGAGCGTTTCGTTGACAATGCCGAAGGCGCTCAAAACCATTGTATCGGTGCGTTCGCAAGCCGGTAGTCTTGTAAAATCCGGCGTCGGTGGCGATCTGTACAGTGTGCAGTCTTCGCAGCTGCAGAAGAGCACCGTGCTTGGCGGCGGCGGTAACTTGGACAACGCGTATTCGGCGATTGCGTCCGTTCCCGGCGTCGTCGTCGGAACGGGCGGCATGGGTTGGAATCAAGCGGTCGTCGTTCGCGGCAACAACCCGTTCTTCACCGGTTTCGAATACGACGGCATTCCGGTCAACCGCGCGTTCGATAACTACACAGCGTCGACCGCGTCCAATCTAGGTCTGCAAGAATTGCAGGTGTACACCGGTGGTGGCCCGGCAAGTATTTCGTCTACGGGTACGTCGGGGTTCATCAATCAAGTCATCAAGACGGGAACGTATCCCGGATACGCGTCGCTCGAGGGAGGCCTTGCAACCGGAGCGTTTTACCATCAAGCACGCGTTGAAGCGGGCGGCGCAACGCCGAACCGCAACTTCAGCTACTATGTCGGCCTGAGCGGATACGACCAAGCCGAACGCTTCGTCGATAACAACGACGGCGCGCAGTTCAACTATTTGGGGTCGCCGTACGGCCTGTACGGATTCACAACGAATCTTACGTTCACCGGACAAGGCGTGCTGAACGCATGCAATCCGTTTTTGGGTTTAGCGGATCCAAATTTGCCGCCCCAAGGCTGCCTGCCTCAGCTGTCGTTCCTGTACGGCACGAACGATATTGCAACGGATCGCGAAAACATCGTCAACTTGCATTTCGGATTCACACGCCACGACGGGCAACGCGACGATCTCCAACTGCTCTGGAGCGCATCGTCGCTCAAGGAATACTTCGGATCTGCGCCCTACCAGCAAGCCGGGCCGGGTAATCTGAGCGGCTTTATGGTTGCAATGACGGGCTATCCGTATTGTCCGCCGATGCAACCGGCGAATGCGCCGGCCGGGTGTTTCCTGAATTCGAGCGGCGTTGCGAGCCCGAGCGGTGCGTATACGCCGAACTATCCGACGTACACCGATCCGTACACGTACGATCTGCCATTCGGCACCAATATTGCCGGCAAAATGCCGCAGATCTACTATCAGCCGAACAGTCCTCAGAACCGCACAGCCGGCGCGCCCATTCCGTTCGATCAGAACGATCTGACAAATAACGATACGGGAATCGTCAAAGCGCAGTGGACGCATCCGCTGAACAAGGATTCTTTTGTGCGTCTGATGGGTTACACGTTCTTCTCCGATTGGAACCAAAGCGGAAATCTCGCGTCGTACACGTATCTTTCCGGCTTTGCTCCGACATCTCCGGATTACGACCTGATCACGCATACGGCGGGATCGATGCTGCAATATTTCAATCAACTGAGCGATCGACATCTGCTGCAGTTTACCGCAAACTACACTCACGCGAATGTCAACCGCTGGAATAACACGGGCTTCCTTGGCGGTGCAACCACGCCGATCGGACTTATTTCAAACACGAACGGCGTCTATACGTGTTACAACTACCATAACGCCACGTACACGTACCAAGGCGTTCCCTATGGTCCTGGCGCTGCGGTTCCGTGCGGCGTAAGAACCGATCCGTTCCCGGGTGCTCCCAGCGGTATTTTGCCGTATCAGAGCAGCGCGGGACATGTTGCCGCCGCGGGCGCACCTCCACCGATTCCCGCCGGATCGCCGGCGAGCGCGTACTGGGCGACATTGTATAACGGCAACGCGAGCGGAACGTTCAATAGCGTCGTTCCGAACTTTTACTCGGGTTCGCTCGAAGATCAATGGCGTCCGAGCGATCGTTTGACGATCAACGCCAGCATGCGGTTCGATCAGTTTAGCTATAACCTCGCACCGGCAAACGTTGGGCAAAATCCGTTCTACGCGCAAATCATTCAGAACTACGCGTGCTACAGCCCGTCCACCGGAACGGTGCTCACCAAACCATTAGGTCCCGGAGTGTTTCCGCCCGCGCCGATCGCGCTCGAACCAACGTGCGCATCGGGTTACTTCCATCCTAATGGACAAACGCCGGGCGTTCCGGCGTTCACGCTCAACGTTCCCGGCAATTACACGATGAAATATTGGGAACCACGCATTTCAGGCACGTTCACGCAAAACCCCGACACCGTTTGGCGGTTCTCGCTTGGGCGTTACGCTGAGCCGCCGCTGTCCGCGGCCGTCGAGTATCTCTACCGCGGCGGAAGTGCGGCGAACCTCTGGGGAAATTTCCTGAATCTGGGAACGTTCTCGCCCTTCCATCCAATTCCGGGCCAGACGTCGGCGCAGTACGATTTCTCTTTGGAGAAACGTATACATGGAACGCAGATGAGCTTCAAGATCTCGCCGTTCTACGGTGAGACCTCGAACTGGGAGCAGCAGTCGTTCATCGGAGCGGGCTTCGTCACGCAGATTCCCGTGGGTAAAGCGAGAAGCTACGGTATCGAAACGCAGTTCAATTATGGTGATTTCAACGCGCAAGGTCTCTCAGGACTCGTCACATTCACCTACACGAACTCGCAAGTTCAGTTCCAGCCGCTGCTCGGAACGAGCCAAATCCAGCAAGAACAAATTGCTATCAACAACTTCAACGCAATGACCAAAGCCGGCGGTGGCGCGCCATGCTACAGCACGACGAACGTTGTAAACGGCGTGAACCAGCCCGATGCGACGTGCGCGGCCACTTCCGTTACAAATCCGTATTACAACATGAACCCCGTCAATGCAAACGCACTGCTGCCGCTGAGCGGTTGGTATCCGCAGGGCGTCACGGCTTTGGCGGGCGCAGGCTTGAACCCGTCGAACGCCACGTGGTTCAATTCGCCGTACGTCGCGAACTTAGTTCTCAATTACCGTCGCAACAAACTATCCATAACGCCGAGCATGCAGTTCCAAGCCGGTGCTGCGTACGGAAGCCCGTACGATGTCGTCGGTCTGGATCCGCGCGTGTGCGGCGCAAATCAGCAGACGACCGGAGTCGTACCGGCGGGCTCTGCGACCGCGCTGAACTGCGATTTCACGCAAATGACCAACGTGGGCGCGGCACCGGTGTACGGGTATTTGTACGTTCCGAATCAACAAACGGGAACGTTCGCAAAGCCCGGCCAGTATAACGAGCCGAATATCGCGATGTTGAATCTGCAGATGACGTACGACGTGTCGCCGAAGGTGACGTTGCAGCTTACCGCCGCCGATCTGTGGCATCGCTGTTTCGGCGGTACGAGCGCTCCGTGGACCGCAGCGTATCCGCCGAATCAGTACAATTGCGGCTATGCTGCAAACTCACTGTATCTGGCGAACTTCTACAATGGGTCCAGTCCCACGAACGCCGGGGCAAACTATGGAGTGTCCGCGTATCCTTGGGAACAGCAAAGCTACTTGCCGAAATTTAATAACAGCGTCGGCGGGTACTTCCCGTTCAACCTCTACCTGCACGCAACCGTAAAACTCTAGCGCGCAGCTACGGACGGCGGCATTTCCACCGAGATGCCGCCGTCCGCTTTTCTGCGCATTCATCGGCAATGCGACAATAACGGCGGGCATCGTACTGGAAACTGCCGTCGTTCGGGGTGCGCCGCCCCTGCTCGCACACGGTATTTCGGAGTTCCCGTCGCGCTGCTTGCGCAACGAGTCACGGCAGAGCGTTCACGCGATAACAGGCCGCATTTCACAGGACCTGCCTCGCCGCCGCCAAAGCCATCGGCGTGCGCGAATTCCTCATTGCACGAAACCGCGACCCGCTGAGCAAGCTGCCTTACTTGCTGCATCTGCCGATCGAAGGCGGCCTATGGCTCAAAGTCAAGGAAACATGGCCCCGCGGCGCGCGCGTATACTGCCACCGGCTCGACTCGCCGCCGCACATCCAGGAGGACGACGTCGTCGAACGCGTTCCCGTCACGCTGTGCCAACGGCGGGGACCTGCGATCGATCTCATTCTTGCGCGCGGCAACAATAAGCGATCGCAGTTTATTGCAACGACGTTTCGAGGCCGGCCCATGATCTTTTGGCAAACGCCGAAATCCGCGGCGTCGTCGCGTCCCGGATTGCGCGTGCCGTTTGCACGGCCCGTTCACGACGCGACCTTTCTCATCGATACACGAGAGCGGTACGGATATGCATTCAAAACGCACGGCGCACTGCTAGTGCGCCGCGTGCTGCCGGCAGGTGATTACGCCGTTGAATGCGGCGGTCGCATTGCCGCCGTGGTTGAACGAAAGACCGCCGGCGACTTCGTGGCTTCACTAGTGAACGGTTCGATCAACTTCGCTATGGCGGAGCTTGCCGCGCAGCCGCTAGCAGCCGTGGTCGTAGAAGCGATGTATTCGACCTTATTACGCCACGAATACACCCGAGCCGGTTTCGTGGCTGACGTTATTGCGCGCCTCCAAGCGCGGTATCCCTCGGTGCCAATCGTGTTCGCGGAGTCGCGCAAAGTCGCCGAAGAATGGACATTCCGCTTTCTGCGAGCAGCGCACGGCAACGACGCCGCATTGCCGCTATCGGCACTACCGCAGAGCGCGCTCACGCCGCAGAAAACGGCGCGAAAGCCGCGGCACAAGCGCGACGACACGCAAGCCTGACGTTTCCTGCGGGTGGAGCTACGACTGGTTGTTAGGGCGTTGCAGCGCCGATCTGCGAGTTCAGAAGCAGAACGTTGAAGCTGCCCAGGCCGGTTGCGTAATCGTAACGCGGCGCTGCCGTGCCGATCGGATTCGCATTGCTGCCGACTAAGATGTCATGGAACCCGCCGACGATTTGCGTTGGCGGCGGTCCCACCAGCGTGCTCGACGCGCTGGGATGCTGCGCATAGTTCTTGTAGAACCGCGGGGGCCCAAAGCCGAGCGTATTGTTGTGCTGCGTCTGCATAATCGCATACGAACCGGCCGCGAGCGGCGATGCCAAACTCGTTCCGCCCGTGATGTACTGCGTACCTGAGAGGTACAGAAGCGCACCGGTTTCGAGCGAAGCATCCATGGCAACGTCGGGCGCTCCGCGGTAGCTCTGGCCTTGCGCGGCAACGGGTTGCGCTTCGGCTTCCCAATACGGCGCATACTCGAATTGGCTCAAACCGCCGCCGCCGGCTTCCCATGCCGTCTCTCCTTTGTACGTGCCGTCGGCATTGCTGAACAGATCCGTTCCGCCGACTGCGGCGACGTACGGTGAAGCAGCGGGATACTCAACGAAGGGTGCGCCGCCCGGAACGCCGTTGGGCGGAACGCCGACGCTACAGAATCCGCCGGTATCGCCGGTCGAAGCGAACATCGTCTGACCGTGCGCGGCGCCTTCAACGAACAGCATGTCGTCTACCAGCATCGAGCCGTCGAGATACGGGAACAGCTCGCACTCGCCGAACGAGGAGTTGCCGATCTTCGCCACGTCGTCCGTGACCCAGTGGCTGTACTCGAGCGCAATGTCCGAGTCGGTCAGCGACGTCGTTTGGTACACGTACAGCGTCTTGACGCGGCCCGCAATGCCCGTCGAGTACGTCATATCCAGCGTCCATTCGTCGACACCGGCCGTATCCGGGCTCTTCAAGCCGACTTGCTTCACGACAACGGTCGCTTGCGGCAGGTTGAACTGTTTTTCGTTATAGCGGAAATTCGTGATCGCGCCGGAGGTGTCGCCTTCGGCCATGATGCCGACCGTCGTGTTCCAGGCGTTGTCGTCGGAATCGCCGCCGGGTAAATTGGAGATGCTGCCGTCATTATCCGACGCGTGGTATACCGTGCGGAACGTATTGGGATCGTAGAAACGTACGCACGGATTCGTTACGCCGCCGGTGCACGGCGTAACTTTCGGTCCGGCGTGTACGACGGGCGCGTTGTTCAAACCGAGGACCGCAATCACGATGCCGCTCAGTGCGCTGGGGACATATGCCGGTCCCGTGTTCGCGTGAAAGACGGTGCCGTTGATGCTGAAGTTGTGAATGCTTGTTGCGAAGGCGTTTTGCGCCTGCGCGACCGTACCGTCGGCGCTTACGATAAGATTGTTCGGCTCCACGATGATGCTGCTGAAGCCTTTGCCGGCAAGATAATTTTTGACCGCGGTCACCTGCGCGCTCGTCGGCGCGTACGTACTGAGCAGCGTGCTGTCCGGCACGAGTGTGCCGTGCGCGACGGCGTTCTGGAGCGCGCTCATGTTGCGCATTTGCAAGCCTAAACGCACGGTCATCTTCGTCGTACCGGCGGTGGCGCCCAGATCGCTCGCGCCCTTGATGGCGAATGCACGCGTCGCCGTTGCTGCAAAGCCCGACGGCGCTGCCGCCGTGGAGAGCGTGCCGATAGCGCCGCCGGAGATGCTTTGCGGCGAAGCAGAAGTTGGGATAGGCGAGTTCCCGGTATGACCCGAGCAGCCGGCCGCCACAATGGCTGCAGCCACGGCCGCGCCAAAAGCTTTCTTCACGTCAGTTCCTCCTAACGACACTGTAAAAGCCGCGGCTGCATCGGGACCATCCCCAGTTTTCAGTAGAAAACTAGGCGATAGGTCGTTAGGCACCCGCTATCCGAAGAGACTTAGGGCTACCGTGCATCTTCGCCGGCCGAAGGTTCGCGCGCCGGCGTTTGCCGGATCCGCGGGCGGCGACTGGGAAGTGGAGAAAGCGGCCGAATGTCCCCACTGTAGGTTAACGGCCCACTTGTAGGACGAATCCCGAGCAAATAGCCAAACGGCCCTGAGCCGCTTGCCTGTTCGGCATTGCGGGCGCTAGCCGGGTTGGTGGAAGGAGGAATTACCTTTCATTTCCCGTTGAGGTTCAGGATCTTTAACTATGAAGACACTCATCGCGACCGGCCTAGCCGCAGCTCTGCTTGCGGCATGTGCCGGTGGTAATTCAAGCATTTCAAGCATTCCAGCGGCTCCTACGTCTCAACAACAAGTCGATGCAATGCAGAGCGATCAGCCGGCCGCCGTCGCGGACAGCACAACCGTACCCTTAACGACAAGCACAAACTTCGGCGGTTTCGCAGACGGCTCGTCATATGCCGCTCGCATTACCGTTTCGACTAGCAATGGTGTTCGCGCAGTCGCCGGCCCCGTTGCACCGGCTGAGCTGGGTTGCAACGTCGTCAACAACCGCGCGTATAATTCCGTTGCAACGCTCAACGTTGCACCGTACGTCCTTTCAAGCGGAACGGCTGCAGACAGCGTCGCCAGCACGTACACGACCACCGCTGCGAGCGCGTCCTCCACGTCGACCGTTCAAGGCGTCAGCTTGTTGAAGGGTCTCATTAAAGCCACTGCCGTAAAAGCGCAAGCGAACAGCGGTGCGACGTCGGCCGGCGCGACGAGCAACGAATCGGGTTCGCAGCTCGCAGGACTAACTGTAGCAGGCGTGCCGATCTCCGTGCTGCCTGTGCCGAATACGCGCATAAGCCTAACCGGTATCGGCTACGTCACGCTCAACGAAGTGTATTCGGTCAACAATTCGCTCAGCAGCAACGGCACGCGCTCGACGCTGATCAACGTCAACATGATCCACGTCGTCGTGACAACGCCTAACGCGCTCGGCATCGCGGTTGGGACCGAAATTATCGTTGCGAGCGCTCATAGCTCGTTTACCGTGCCTCCGGCGCCGTATGAAGAAAACGCGACGGCGTATTCACTCTATGCGCACGGATATGCAGGCAACCTTAGTGCCTCCAGCGGCCCGTGGGCTCCGGCGAGCATCGGGTGCCACTCGTTCTCGGATACGGACCGACTCGCAAGCGCGAGCACTCCTGTCGGTTCACTCGGCACTATGGTCAACACTGTCGCAAATAGCGTCAGCAGTACGTCGACCGCGACAAGCGCCACGTCGAGCACGGCAGCCGCGAATGTCTTGAACGGCCTAATCACGGCCCAGGCGCTCGTCGCGAAAGCGAACGTGAACCGCAGCGGCACGGCTTTCACACGTAAAGCGTCGCTTACGTTCACGTCACTAAAAATCGCCGGAACCGCGATATCGATCTCGGTTGCTCCAAACACTCGCGTATCGGTTTCAGGAGTCGGCTACGCGATCGTCAACGAGCAAGCCGGGTCGACGAGCTCCAGCGGCGCAGTCGAGGAGATCAACGCTGTGGTCCTGCACGTAACGACGTCCAATATATACAATCTGCCGGTTGGCGCGGTCATCGTAGTCGGGCACGCGCACACCGCGATAGCTGCTATCTAGAAAACGAAAAAGCGCCGGGCGTTCGTAAACGCCCGGCGCGGTGTCATGCTCGACGACAGCGCGCACCCATTAAAGGCCGTACGCGTAGATCCAACCGCCTGCGACGACGTACAGGCGCCCGTTGACGACCATCGGTGAAATCTGCGCTTTTCCGGCGAGCAGCGGGCTGGTCCAACGTAATGCACCCGTACGCGCGTCGTTTGCGTAATAGCGGTTCGTCGAGCCGGCACCAAAGTAAACAACGCCGTTTGCAACCGTCGGCGATGAATAGTTATCGTCCGGTGATGTTGTACTGGTGGGCGCGGCGGTGCCTTCAGCAACATTGAATGCAACCATGGGGCGGCAGCTTCGAAATGAAAACGCTGTCAGCCCGTGTTTATACGCCGGCACGACGCCGGCAGCAGTATCCGTGGAGCTCGTTTCATATAACATTTGCGTCGATGCGTCAAACGCCGGTCCGTTGTTAAAATCGCCCGGAACCGGATTTGCCATTTGCACACGCGCAAATGGACCCGACGCGATACTCGCTGCGTTATAAAAATACAATTCGCCGTTTTTATTGGAAACGGCGGCCATGAGCGAACATCCTGTCGGCCGAAACAGCACCGGTGTTGCGCCGAAATCGTCGTCGGCGTTACTGACGCCGGGAGAATTCGCGCCGATGACCTTCAGCGCCGGCGTCAAACTGATGACGTGTTCCGCATAATCGATGTGTTGGCCGCTCGTTGTGCTGGTAGGCCAAGAATTTCCTGAAGCAGCGAACACATTTTTTGTCGACGGATCGATCGAAACGCCGCCCATGCCCCAGATGCCGCCGCCGTAGTACCCCGGCGTTGTCACGGTCGTAAATGTTGAAAGCGGCGCTCCGGTTGACGCGGCAAACGAGACGACGGTGCCGCGCATTGGCGTCGTTGCGTCTTTTTCGTAGCCGCAGCGCAATGTCGTGGCGACATAAGCGGTGTGGGTCGACAGCTCGAGCGAAACTGCGCCGGTGATGCCGCCGTTGACGTACGAGACCACCGGTTTGGAATACAGTAGCGTGCCGCCGCTCAAAGTAAACGCATCGAAATTACGCGCGCCGTCCGCAATATAAATGCGCTGCGCTGCAAGGTCGATGTATGGCGTCGCCCATGTGCCGTTATGCACTGTCCCACCCGCGCACGACGTCGTCGTACTTGGAAGCGTGCGGCTCCAGAGTATTTTGGCGGTGGACGTTGAGGCGACGGAATCGATCGCGGTAAGGTGGTAAAAACTCGTCGCGTACAGCACCGAGTGCATTGTCCCTTGCACGTTTACGGCGTGCACCAAAAGCGGCTGCGCGAAAATCGCGCCTGCGCTCTCGAGCTGAGCCGACCACTTTTGTTTGATGCTTGGAACCGACGTGGTTGAGAGCAGCGTTTCAACAGGGTTGTATGCATCGCGCTGCTCATCGTAGCCGAACTGCAACCAGTCGGTTTGAATCGTACTCACCGAAGCGTTTTCGGTACTCGCGAGCTGTGCTCGCGGCGGCAGCGTTCCGTTGCCGTGCGAGCATGACGCAAGCGCTACCAGCATAACTGTTGCCACAGCTACCGGAACACGAAGTGTCAGCGTACTAGCCATCCCGCGAACCCGCTTTCTTTTTTCCAGGCGTGTGCCTTATTGACTTCGATGGCGATATGGTTGCTGCCCTCAGGGTGTAATTGACATCAAGGCGTGTGACGCCGGGTAACCGATGGGAAAGAGGCGCAGCATGAGCCGCGGAATCGCCGACGTCATCGCTCAACCGCTCGAACATTCGCGTGCGCTGCAGTGGGTCGCCGAGTCGGTGCGGCCGCACATTCTGGGCTTGCTCTTGGGACGGGGCCGCCGGGAGATGTTCTGGCACATCCTACGCGGCACGTGGCTTGGCCATCCGCTGCACCCCGTGCTGACCGATATTCCGGTGGGCGCATGGACGCTTGCCGCGATCTTCGACGCACTTACGCCCGACGGCGAATCGCCGTACGCCAACGGCGCTCGCCGGCGTGGCGGATTGGAGCACGACTCGAGATGGCGCGGCGCGCGTCGGCGTCGTGCATGCGTTGTGCAATCTGGTCGGGACCGCAACGTATGCAACGTCGCTCGTCCAACGCCGCACGGATCGACGCTCCGGAAAACGGCTTGCCTACGGTGCGTACGCATTGCTCGTCGCCGGCGCAATGCTCGGCGGCCACATGGTGTATTCGCAAAGCGTCGGTGTGAAGAACGGACGTCCGCACGAACGCGCAGCGCAAGAAGCCAAAGACGCGAGTTGACGCCACTCCCGCACAGGCCTACGGAGATCGGCGAGAGAGCAAACGGAACAGCGTGGGTACGATAAGCTTCTGGAGGCGCTACGCTATGTTTTCAGCCGGGACGACCTCGAGCCGCTAATGCAGTCCGGAAAACGGCGCTAATTTATGCCGCGCAATCCTCATCTGGGTGATGTCCTCGGCAATATTTTCGGACGCTGCGAAAAGCAGCGCTATCCGCACGAACGCGCCGCGCAAGAAGCCAAAGAACGGCGAGAGGCCGCGGCCGCGGACAACGGCGAGACGCTAATATTGAGCGTGTACAAGTGCGATCGCTCGTACTGCGGCGGCTGGCATCTCACCAGTAACGCCCCCCGCAGGCGGCGCTAGCGGCACGCTTATGTTGGGCGCCGCGGGCCGAGTATGCGCATTTCGTATTCGTACCAGTAATCCATACTCGCACCAACAACCTTACGAGCGCAACAGATGCACTTCAGGTGGTTCGCTCTGCGCTTCCGCTTTGAACGTGATGCCGGCGTCTTGCACTTCGCGGTACGGCAGTAACCACACCATCGATTCGTCATGCAGATCGACGACTTGCACGCGATTGCCGAACGGATCGTAAAAATCGCAGCGGAACGGCGGAATTAAGGTAATCCCGTATTTTTTCGTCAGTTTCTCTCGAACTTCGGCGATCTGCGCGTCGTCCCGCACCATTAAGCCGAAGTGGCGCACGCGGCTTGGGTGAACTTCATCCACTTTGAACATCGCCAAGAATTGATGCTCACCCAGGCGGAAGAACGCATCGCCCTCGCCCTCATCCAGTTTCTCGAGATTGAAAACGTCTTGGTAAAAGGCGACGGCGCGCTCGACGTCGTCGACTTCGATCGCGATATGGTTGCAGCCGTATACATGAACGCTCATGCCTCCAGCCTACAACCTCAACTGCACTTGAAGTCAAGTCCTGGGCCGCGAGCGAACCGTGAGCTAGCCGATGCACATCGGAAGCTTAAGCCTTTGCTCATCTCGGTTGTTGACTTCCAACCCGTGCTCTCGTACAGCGGACGTCCTTGCGTCGTGGCGTGCAAAATTGCGTATGAGACGCCGCGGCGGAGTAACTCCGCCTGCGCTCGATCGATGAGATCGAATAGCGACACTTTGTCCGGTGCGATTCCGCGCAAGCTAAGGCAGTAAAATCACCGCGCAGTCGTAGGCGTTTTGGTATTTGCCGGTGTCGCCGCTGCCCGGCGCGCACGACGGCAACGTATACGACCAGGGCCTATTCTTTAATGGTTGCGTGCCCCATGCGCCGTTGCAGTTTGTTGCCGAGCAGATCGTACCGCCGCTTACGGGATCGGCCGGCAGTTCACCGCCGGTCGGCGTGAGATAATGCATGTAGTACGCGCCATTGATGAAATCGCCGCGCCGCAGCACGAACGGTTTCGTTCCCAAGTTGATCGCGGCGGCGCAGGCGCCTATCATCGCGCCTTGCCGGTAACACGTTCCTTCGCGATAGTAAACCGGCGCAGGATACCCGCCGTCCCATGTTCCGACCAGGCCGCATGCGCGCGCAAGCGTTACGTCGTGCGTTCCGCCTATGTCCGGCGCGCGTTGACCCGTCGTGCCGTTATTCGCACAGCCGCCGCCGTCGTATTGGCCGCTCCATTGCCACTTGCCCAGCGGCGTGATCGGGTTCACCATGACCAGCGAGTCCTCGGGATACACCGGCACTTCCGATGCAGCATCCGGCGTTCCGAGTGTTACGCCCATCGGATAGCGCCATTCGGCGATGGCTTGCGCACCAGGTGCGCCTTGCGATCCCGGTTTGGTCATAATGAACTCCAAGGCTTTGGTGACCATGCGTATCGTCACGGTATCCGACGCGTTCAACTGGTCGATATTACCGCTGCAGTTCACGTCCGCCCAAAAAAGCGAGGCAGTGTTCACGAGGACTTTGGGATTACCACCGCTCAGCGTGCGCGTTCCGTCGCCGTGTTCCCACGGGCGTTCGGTGACGTAGCCGCCGATATTCGATGCGCCTGCGTCGCTGTCGCACACGTCGGTGATGTCAACCGCTTCATTGACAACGCCCTCATCCGCACCCGACTGATTGTTTGGCGGATAGACGCCGCCGCCCGGACCAAGCGCGTTCGTTTCCAAACTGTAAGGCACGCCGGCGTTTGTAAACGAAGCCGCGAACGATCCCAGCGCTTGGCGCCACGCGCTCAATGTCGTGAATTCTACCGGTTCACCGGAGCTGTACGGCCGTCCGAACGTCATGTTGTCCATCAGTGTGTACACGTACGTTCGTTGCGAAACCGGCGTCGACTGGAACCAATTTGCAAGCCAGAACGCCTGATTCGAACTGTCCGAGGGATTGGCGTAGTAAAAATAATCGGACGTAGTTGTTTGCCCCGGAGCCGGACATTGCGCGCGAGCATTTACACCGTCAATGCGATTCGTCGGATCGATCGGTGTAGCGGTATGCAAGAATGCGGATTCCGTTGCGTTTTGCTGCTGATACCAACTCTGCTGTATGGAAACGTCACAGAAAAGATACAACGGAGAAATATAATACTCTGCGTTACAGCCCGGTGCACCCGCGGGTGGCGACTGTGTTTGCGGACACACGGTTGTCGGATCGAAACCGCCGCATGCCTCGACGTAACGCATGACGCTTTGAATAACGGCGGTCGACGGTTGGCCGCCCTCGCAGCCACCCGATCCCGCGCCCATATATGCATGAATTGGAACGTAATTGCTTACAACGCCCGACGCAGGTGTGCCGCCGGAATGGGTGCTCATCGTGCGAACTTCGCGAGCCGCCGGTAAGGCGGATACTGCGGTCGAACCATCGTGATGCGAGCATGCGGATAGAACGGCGATGCTCAAGAGAGCTGCGTACAAGCGTTGTAACATAAAGCCAGCCTCCTAGTGGATTTACGCTACGCTTCGCTCACGGCGTACCTGAAGGGTCTAAGGATTCAATTTGTTCCTTATACCGCTCGCCCGGCATTTAGACGAGCGCTATGCACTACGCTGTACACCGTAGCGCTCCAAGCACCGGATCAAAATATGCGCCGTTACGAGCGCATCGCCCAGCGCGCGATGTGCCGGAACATCGATCGCAATCTCAAGATACTCGCGCAGCGTTTGACATTTGAAGTTTGGCGCGTCCGGAAAGCACCGTCGCGCAAGCGCTATAGTACAAAGCGACGGTAACGGCGCGAGCTCCGGCAAGAAACTCAAATCGAAGCGCGCATTGTGCGCAACCACGGTGCTGCGCTCGCACATCCAGCGCAAGTATCGTTGCGCAATGCGAAAAACCGGCGCGGCGGCAACGTCGGCGTCGCGAATCCCATGCACGCGTGTCGCGTGAGCAGGAATCGGCCGCTCGGGATTGACCAGCGTGCTCCACGTGCGCGTAATGCGCGCATCCTCCACAAGCACGCAGGCCATTTCGACCACGCGATCCTCGCGCGCACTAAAACCGGTAGTCTCCAAATCGATGACGGCGTATCGCATGCACACAGCATGCAGGCTCAGGATGACATACGGGTGGCACGGAACGCGCCTCAAAAATCTCCCAGCGGCAGCCAGGGCCGGTCGGTCCTTGGGCCGGCGAGCGAGCATCGAACGTACGTTCGGGTATAAGCGCAACATGGATGAACTTCGAAAAAATGCGATGATGCGCCGGCTGCTCGAAGCGCTCGAGTCCGGCACCGACATCGGCCACTACGGCCGCCTGGTGTTCGTGATGGTCGCGCGCCACTTCTTATCCCAAGACGAAGTCGTCGCGCTGCTCTGCAAGAATCGCGAGTGCGACGAGGGCCATGCGCGTGCGCTCGTGCAGCAGGTCGCGGAACGCGATTACAGTCCGCCTAAGCGCGAGAAGATTCTCGAGTTCCAGGCACAGCAAGACTTTCCGATCATTCCGGACGCGAACGATCCGGACGCGGGCAACGTGTACCGCGACCTCAAGTTTCCCGATGGCGTGTACGAGCACATCGAGGACTATCACGCTGCCAAAGCCGAGGTGCAGTCCTAAG
>CAZERJ010000013.1:18192-43641 GCA_964514445.1 uncultured bacterium
CATACGCGTGGCACGGAAGTAAGGCGTCCGATGGCACCCACACTTCAAACGCCGCGCCTCATTCTGCGCGAATGGACCGGCGCCGACATTGAGGCCTGGGCGGACATCATGAGCGATCCGGACGTCATGCGGTACCAACCCGCGCTTCGCGACCGGGACGCGGCACGCGAATCTGCGCGCCGCATGGCAGCGAACCTGCGGCGAAAACCCTACGGCAAGTACGTCCTCGAGCGCAAAGCCAATCTGGGTTTTGCCGGCATGATGGCGCTCGACGACATTTGGTATGACGTGCCGTTCACGCCCACGCGCGAGATCGGCTGGTTTCTTGTCCGCAGCGCGTGGGGCCAGGGATACGCCACTGAGGCGGCGCAAGCGCTGCTGCGGTATGCGTTTGACGAATTGCAATGGCCCGAAGTGGTTGCAATGACGGCAACGATCAACACGCCGTCACGGCGCGTCATGGAGCGCTTGCGCATGACGCACAATCCGGCCGACGACTTCGACCATCCGCTCATCGCGGACGACAGCATCCTCAAACGCCACGTGCTTTACCGCATTCGCGCAAACCAATCGTGAGCGCGCCGGTCATCGAAACGGCGCGTCTACGCATGCGCCAATGGACCAACGCGGATATCGAACCGTTCGCCGATATGAACGCCGATCCGCAAGTGATGGAGTACTTTCTCTCCACGACGCCGCGCGAACGCTCGTACGAACTGGTAAAAATGCTGCGCGATGACATCGAGAAAAACCGCTACGGCTGGTTCGTCCTCGAGCGCAAAGATACGCCGGGATTTGCCGGCATGATGGCGATCGACGACGTGCGATACGAAGTGCCGTATCATCCGCGCCGCGAGATCGGTTGGCGTTTGCCGCTGCCGATGTGGGGTCACGGCTATGCAACCGAAGCCGCAAACGGCTTGCTCGAGTACGCATTCGAAACGCTGCGCTGGCCGCATATCATCGCGATGACCGTCCATTCCAATGCGCGCTCGCGCCGCGTGATGGAACGCATCGGCATGACGTACGATGCAAACGACGATTTCGAACACCCGCGCATTCCGAACACGCATCCGCTGCACCCGAGCGTGCTGTACCGCAAATCTGCACCGTGGGCGAACGACTGCCCGGAATGCGGCAGCACCGATATCGTGCGCATCATGTACGGTTTGCCGACGATCGAAACGGAACAGGCGGCGCAGCGCGGCGAAGTAGCACTGGGCGGCTGCGTCATCAATGCAGCGCAGCCGGAGCGGCTCTGCAGGACCTGCGGCCAGCGATTTTAGGGTTGCTTGCTGCCGCGGTGATGCGGGTAGGTGGTGAAAATGAAGAAGGGCGAGCGAGTTGAGCTGGTCGTTCCGGGACGCGAGGAAGGCGTCGAGGTGCGCTTTCTGCGCGAGGACACGGATGGCTTCGTTGTCGTAACCAGCGAACTCGAATACGAGTACGCGACACTTCGAGATCGCGATCCCGAACCGCTGGTGCGAGTACACCGCGATGAAATCCGTCCGTTGGGGAATTCGACCTAGCGTAAATGTCCGCCGAGTGGATCAGCGCGATCGCCTCAATCGTCACAATGGGACTCAACTTACATAACGACGATCACCTACGCGGAAACGACCGTTTTCGCGAGTAATTAATGACCTCTACCAAAGCTCATCCTTAGCGCGCCTGTCGCGCGATTTCATGCGAATCGCAGCGTCGCGCTGAACGTCAATTCGTACACATGAGCGCGATCAGGCATCTTTGTTGCAATTTCACTTGCGCCTAGTATCGGCGCAACTTTCGCTGTCACGCCACCGCCTGACCGACTGCTAGCAGTCCTCTACTCGCGACGAAGTGCCGGCGGTTCGAAAACCGCGCCGATACTCGCGGTGAGATGGCATGGATTTTTATCGCAGGCGGCCTGGTGCTTGTGGTCCTGGGATCAACGGTCCGCGGCAGCGTCCTCCTCCAACCCCGTCCGACCCCGTTTTCGCCGGAGTACCTGGCGTATATGAAGAGCGGCGCCTGGAAGAAACGGCGCCGACTTGCTTCATCTTCACTTTTGGCCGGGGATGCACTCTGCCCCTGACTAAAAGCCACGGACTATGATCACCTTCATTATCGATCGATGGGCCGCGAGTTGCCGTGGTTTGACGTCATACCGCTGAGCCGGCAGACGCATCAGACCGTAACCGTCGCGCGTATGCTGTTCGGTAGAGGGCCGGTGAACTTGGTTTTGCGTGTCGCGTATTTTCTCTGGTTCATCCCGTACATTGCAATCGTAGCGCTGCTGCTTGTCGCCGTTTATCCGCAGGCTTATCCACCGATCGGCGATGCGATGCGTAATATAATTTCAACTGCTGTGGGCTCGCTTTAGCGCGCTCAGCTTAATAGGTGGTTACGTTCGACTTTGGTAAACGGGCGGCTGTGCATCAGTTAAGTGAGGCGGAATCTCACGGCCTGCGCGCAGCTCGTTTGGTTAGCGAATGCTGATCTTTTCACCTCGCGCAAGCGCACAGACTAGGTACCCCATCGTTCGCTGCGTCGTCCCTTGCTGCGATATAAGCGGCTAGCGCCTTCGCCCTGCCGATCCAGGACGGACTTTCTCACAGGGCGATGCCTGGCCGCGGCAAAGCAGCATGTATGGCGCAGTTCGGGCATACCGTCTTGCGTGTATGCTTCGAATCTGCCGTCGCCGCTTTGGACTCGTGAGGATTAGCTAACGATTTGTGGCGCGGCCGCATCCGCAATACCATGGGCAGCCTGAATTTGAAGCGCTTCAGCAACCGCTTGCGAATCTTCATTGGCATCAATCTCGACGATCTTGCCCCAGCGCATTTTTATTACGTGCACCCCATGGTTCTGGTACGGTGATCCATCCGCAAGTGTATCAGCGTTCGTCCAGCGCACAATGATTGTGGTGTCGTGCGGGAGGCCGAACACCCAGACGTCGCGGACGGTCAGCTTCATGTTTGGCCCGCAGCGTTCGAGGCGCTGAAGCCAACGGCCCAGCGCGCTACGGTCGTGCCGGGTGCCACCGAGCGCATGTGAGCCACCAAAGCGGTGGACGACGTTTGGAGCACAGTCGTTGATCAGGGATTGGAAATCGCGATGATTTACGCGCTCGAAATTTTTTTTGGCGATTCGCCGAACGCCGGCATGGTACGGATTGAGTGTCACGGCGTCTCCACTCTCACAGTTCGCCGTATCCTCGCGCCATTAACGCGGCGAATACAGGAAGCAAAGCAAACAGTACGACTTCGGCATACAAGAACACTCGCGTTCGTCGGACATCTTCAACGTTCGGCGCACGTTGAGCGCGACCCCATTTGAGGTACTGGATGGTCGGGGGAATCGAGAGGAGCGCAACAACGATAAAGGTGAGTAGTAGGCCCAGCCTTTTGCCGCGAAGATTGCCCGCGAAAACCCAACGATCAGAATCGCGGCCGCTAACGTACCGTACCAGATGTCGATTTTTGCGATAAGGATTAGTCGCTCTGGGGTCAGATTCGCTCGAATCAGAGCCAATTCAGCGGCAAGAATGCCGAATAATGCAAAGATGATCAAGTGATGCCCTATTGCGAATTCCACGTCAAGCATCGGACGTTTCATCCCAAGCAAGCGCTAAGATGCGAGTCGCCATAGCAACATCCATTCCGGGCGGTTTTCCGTGCATCCCGCCTATTTCGCCTGTCTCTTGACCGCATCGGCGAAAATACGTCCGATGCGATTGCCGCCCATTTCCGTAAACCACAACGCAGCGTCAGGGCCGACGGCTATACCGCCCGGGTTGCTGTTCGGTTTCGGGAGCGAAAACTGTGTGATATTGCCGATAGGACTGAGACGTCCATGAAGAGTTTTTAAGCGGCGCTTTCGCGCGGCGAATCGTGATGCGCACTCCAACTAGAGATAGAAAGTGCGCTAGTTTGCGCGTATCGCGCCCGCCGTCGTCGTTACAGAGCGTGGCGATGATGTGAGAGGCGCCTCGGCGGCAATCGGCAAGGACCAGACAGACCTTAGCGTCAACATACGGCGAAGAATGATCGGCTTTTCGGAACGGACGGTTGCGCCTGTGCCTCTTGGGCGATCTTACAGAAAACGATCAATGTAGCATTACGCGGCCGAAAAGAACTCCCCTCGACCGTTGGCAATGAGCCGGAGAATCAACAGCAGCACCGCGTGAAGAGTATCGTGTGCGTGTGCGGAGAGGTGCGAGAGCCAGGTCGTCACACTCAGCGTGTCGGTCGCGCTCATGCGTTCTGGCTGTGGCAGTGCTCGAGGCCGCTCTTGTCCCGCCTTAGAGAGGCGGCTCCTACAATCTATATCTGTACGGCAGGGAGCGCGAATCACTGCGCGCAAGGGGGGTGTTTCGTAACAGATTTCGCTGTTACGAAACGGCGTGCTATCGGGAATGCTATGACGTCGACGTTAAGGGTGCGAAAGAAGCGGGCGGCGGCGCGCGCGGCGAGCCTATGTATCAGCTGCTTTGTGCGGGCGGCTGATACACCGAAGACCGTGTGCAGTGTTTGCAATGACGCTGCTAAGGAACGCGTGCGTATCGGGCGCCTAAAGCGCCGCGCAAAGGAGCCATCGTGCGTTGGGGCGTTAGGAAAATCGCCTGTGCGTCAGATTTTGGAGGCAGCGGCGGATCTCGACCGCTTAGGTCACGCTGCCGATGCAATGAACGTACTGAAAACAGCTCATCGAATAGCTGTGCAGATTCACCGGTACGATGAAGCCGCCGAAGCCTTGGAGCTGTTGTGTCGTCAAGCCTGGGCTAGCTGCCGGACTCCCGAATGCATTACATACGCTCGTGCGCTACTCGATCTACCACTATCGGCCAATTCAGAGTGGCGGATAAGCGGCTTCCTACGGCTTTCTCGCGCGCTGACCGCCGTGGGAAAGCCGCGCGAGGCGCTGCATGTCCTGCACGAGGCTGCTAAATTGTGCAACTATACTCGCGTCGGTGCTTTATCGATCTATTTAGAGGTTCGCGCGTATGCCGAGGCTGCAGCCCAGATGAAATTCGATTCACTCCGCGATTATCGCTTGGCCGTAGATATTGCCGAAGCGCTGACGGACAAGACTGCTCTGACGTTTATCTTAAATAACTTTGCGCTGGCTGCCGGCGCATTCGGACAAATTAGGCTTGCTCGATCGACCCACCTGCGAGCAATACGCGTTGCCACGCGTCGGAAGATTGGGTGGCTTACAACCTACACCAATCTTTCGTATGCGCAAAGTTTGCTGCTGTTCGGACGTTTTGACAAAGTGCGCGCGATTTTGGAAAAGTCGCCGACCCAAGCATCGGAACATCCGAGCGTTACAATAAAACGCGCATGGATTCAGGCGATGCTGGAAGGTATCGTTGAAATCGACCTTTGTTCTCTGGAACAAGCTGATCAAACCATCGATGCGGCTTTTGAATCCAAAGAACCGGCGCGCATTGGACCTGTTGCAGCGGCGTATCATAGCGCGTACATGTGGCACCACCGCAAATCTGAAGCCAAGGTCCTAATGAAACGGGCATTGGAGACGTTGACTGAAAGCTCCGGCGCGCTCTGGCTCGTAATCGAACTAGTGCGTTTCGGTGTACGCGACGAGCTCGTGAAGGTTGCCCGACTTTTCGATGATTGCGGTGACAATGACATCGCGCGCGCACTCCTACTGCTCATTCGTGGGCGTCTTTCACAATTAGCGCATGAAAGGGAAACTGCAGCTCTGCTGGCGGGGCAGTCAGAGTCTATGTTCCGAGAATGCGGTTTACACTACTTGGAAGCCATCGCGATGGAAACTGGCGGCAGGGTCGGCGAGGCACAGCAGGCGTACGAGGCGATGGGCGCTCTACGTGATGCGCGCCGCAATAGTATGGCAGGCAAAGGTGTCAGGAGCGCTCTGACACCGCGTCAACGCGAGGTCGTAGGCTGCGTTATTAGAGGTCTCGATCTGAAGCAAACGGCATTGCATTTACGGATGTCGGAACGAACCGCTGAGAATCACCTCACGGCGGCAATGCACTCGTTAGGCGTTAAGAGACGGAGTGAGCTGCGACACAGCCCCTTTGTTGCGCACCTTTTTGCAGCCGACACTGTGCGCGAATCGAGACCATTCTAAGTATTTCGCCCCCATGAGCGGCGGTCGACGATGTGCTAGCCTTGAATCGTGGATCACCTCGTCATGCTCACTGTTGACGGCCTGCGATGGAACGCGGATCGCCTCAGGCAACGCCTCGAAGAGATTGGCCTGCATGCACTGCCTGACGATACTGTGTCGGTTACGGAAGCACTCCTGCGCCTGGCGGAAAGACCGGAACAACATATAGTCTTGTTCTTTCGAGAGTGATGAGTAAGGAGCTCCCTCGATGAAAGTTTCATTAGCAGCTTGGGCCGCGCTAGCAATACTTGCCGTGGGTTCTCCGGTCATCGGACGAGCCGAACCGGCCGCAAAGTTATCGGGCACTGTCGTCGATAAGGCTTCCGGACTGCCGTTGCCGGGCGCGAAGGTTACGGTTCTTCAAACGGGCGCATCCGTCACTACCGATGCGTCCGGCCGCTTTGCGTTTTCACTGCTCAGCGGCCGCTATGTGCTCGAGGTGGGCCTTACCGGTTATCAGACCACGGATTCGACGCCGATCGATCTGCCCGTGGCCGGGTTCTCAGGCGCTACGCTGGCTATTCAGCGCGTAGAAGCTTCGAACGGTCAAATGCGGACTATCGCCTCTACGACTACCCGCGCTTCCGAATCACTGAAATCTGCAAGCATCAACTATTCGAACCTTGCCACATCGAGCCTTTTAAACCAAGGATATTTCGGGCTACAGGACGCGTTGCAGAACCTACCAGACGTCGACAATGCAACGGGTCTTCGAGTTGCCAACAAAGGTGCAGGACAGTACTTAAGTATCCGGGGAATCGGTCAATTCGAGACTGTGGCACTTATTGATGGCCACCAAGCCGTAAATTTTCAAGGCACCTACGACTTTTCGAACACGCCCCTCTTTGGTCTGCAAAGCACGCAGGTAATCTACGGTTCCGGTACGAGCGGATTGTACAGCGTCGACGCAATCGGCGGCGTAATTGACCTGCAAACGCTCGAGCCTACGATCCGGCCATCCCTGTTTTTCTCACAATCGTACGGAACCTACAACGAACTATCGTCTATTTTTCAGGCCACGGGAACGTTACCCAAAGGCTTGTTGAACTTCAAAGGGAGATTTGGTTACGCGGTAGCGTTTGGGGTTGATGGAGAAGCCGGTCAGTACCGCAACTCAACCGTGTACTCGCCGTTTGTGGCGTTTGACGCGTCAGCGCCCGCAGGCTCACTGTCGCATGATATCGGTTATACGCACCTCGGAACTGATTACCTGAGCCGAGGAAGTTTGGTTAAACTGCGCTACAACATCAACGACAATTCACGTCTAACTGCGGACGTCCTTACGAGCGACACCGCAACGGACCAAAGTGGCGCGTACCCGATTTATCAGACGTATCAATACGCATTGGCTCATGGTAATCAGAATCTACAATTCAAATTGCCGAGCGATCCTTGCCCGGCAGGTACATTTACGGCGACGAATTTTCTGGGCTATCCCAACGGGTTCGACCAAAATGGCAACCCCGATGGCGGAATAACATGCCAAACACCGCAGCAGTACGCGAAATTCAATACGGGTTACGAGCTCTTCGGCCCGCTGACGCAAGCGGAGAGAGATACGGACACGAACTTGCGGTTAGACTCATCGACCGAACGCAACACGGTGGTCGCCGATGTTTATACCAACACGTATAACTTTGCCGATAGCGGCTCAGGTATCCCATGGGCAGCGTCTGCCACCGCGCTACAGGAGAACATCACCGGCGCGGAGACCGGTGGCCTGATTACGGAAGACCACTTATGGCGTAACAATGAGGTCGGCGTCGGTTTCGCTTATCGAAACAGCGTGCAGAACTTCCTCGCAAGCGGTTCATTTGCCATCAATCAGTTCAGCAAAGGCCGTGAATATTCATACTTTTTCCGGGATGTCTGGCACCCAGTGGGATCGCCACTGACGACATATTTTTACGATTGGCAGAAGCGTTCCTCATTAACGGAAACGAGCTATAACGATCCGAGGGTGGCGCTGGTGTATCAGCGTCCGAATGACGTGATCCGCGCGGCGTTTGGCCTTGTTGCGACGCAGCCGAGTCTTTCGGATGCAACCTCGCCGTTTGCACCCACCACATTGGCCAGCTTCGGTGCTAGTCTTTCTTGCGGCGTACCGAACTCGATAGGTGAACTGAGCGTTTTGGTACCGGAACGTGCGTCTGACGAGGAACTCAGCTATGCGCACCGATGGCACGGCGACTCGCTAGTACAGGTATCCCTGTATAACGAAATCGTCCGACAAAAATTTTTCTTTACGACCGAGACCTTGAGCGCAGTCGGCACTGCTGGGATTCCTACGAATTTGCTTGACCAGTTCGAGAATGCCTACACGGCCAAGTGCGGGCCGACCGCAAACGTCCTGGATTATCTGTCATTGCTCGGCGTCTTTAACATCGGACGGGTACAAGCGCAAGGCATAGACATCCAGGGGCGGCAACGATTCACCAAAACGATCTCGCTTGACTATGGTTATGATGTGCAATCGACCAAACTGCTCGATGCGACCCCCACATTTCTGCAGAGTAACCTGGCGATTGTTCCCGGAGCGCAGCTTCCAAATGTGCCGTTGCAGACTGCATCCCTTGGTTTGAATTACGAAACGCCCGGCGGCTTCAACGCTCATGTCATCGGCCACTATTTTGCGTCGAACAACTCTCGCAATGCGCCCGCGTATTGGGTTTATAACGCCAATATGGGGGTGCCAATCGGCAACGGGACGCTGAATTTTGCCGTGCAGAACCTCTTTAATCTGGATGGCACGTCAATTCTGGATTTGTGCGGCGGCGTGCCGCTCGCGCTGAATCAATATGCTACGGCCGTCGACTATCAACCGTGCATTGGGCCGGCGAGTCCATCGGCATTTGCGGGCGCGGGTGGCCGACGGTTGATCGTGACGTATTCGCGCCACTTGCCGTGAGGGCGCTCCTCGGAAAAATGACTATTTGTTTTCTAGTTGGAGTGGCCTCCGCCGTCGAGCCACGTATTCTGGCGCATCCGGATATTTTGGCAGTGAGCGATTCAGCTGCACCCCACGTCGAAATGACGATCGCTGCGGATCCGAAGGACGTAACACGTCTGATCGCGGCATCGATTGTTCTTTCAGGCACCGACGAAAAACCAGAGGCGCACGTTTATTCAAGCAAGGACCGCGGCGCTACGTGGTCGAGCGCAATTCCGCCCGAGATCCGGCGATACGGCGGCGCTGATCCACAGGTGACGTACGACGGCGCGGGTTCGCCGCTTTTTGCGGCACTGGCAACGGTTCCGGAAGGCCGCGGCCGCGAGCGCTCGGCCGTTTTGGTTTTCCGTTCCACAGGGTTTGATACATGGTCGCACGCGAAAAATCTCGACTCACGCATCTCGTATGACCATGAGCAGATGGTTGCGGATTGGTATTCGAAACGCTTTCGTAACAGCGTATACGTGGCTGCGCTATTCGGGTTTCCCAACTATTCCATTGCCGTTTGGCGCACGCGCGACGGCGGACGCACGTGGAGTCCTCGTGCGGTTGCCATGACAATGCAGAACTATGGGCTTAACGACATCACGCCGGTCGTGCTCAGTGATGGGACGCTGCTAGTGTTTGCCGCTGACTTTCCCAATAATCCGAACATCGATGCGCCCTACTCAAATGTGTGGGCCGCGCGCTCGGATGACGGTGGGAAAACCTTTAGCGTGCGCTGGAAAGTCGGCGCGCAATATAATGAAACCCACGCGCGAATACAACAAGAAGTTTCCGCCGGCGACATCGCGGCCATTCCGACAATGCCATCCTTTGCCGCCGACTCGAATCCAAACAGCCGCTATAAGGACCGTGTCTACGAAGTGTGGTGCGACCGGCGCAGCGGGCGCTCGCGCCTATTTTTCTCGCGCTCCGAAGATCGCGGGCGTACGTGGAGTTCGCCAGCATTGGTGGATTCAAACGTCCCGGCCGGCGCCGAACAGTTCCAGCAGGCTATTTCGGTAAACCGCAACGGGGATATCGCGGTTACGTGGTTTGATTCCGGTGGCGCATCAACGTACCGCGAGTTTGCGACGGTTTCACTTGACGGAGGCAATTCATTTCTTGGGGCGCGTGCGCTCTCCTCGGCGACGTCGAACGCGCGTGCGCCGGGCAACATGATCTTCCAGCCAGAAGGCCTTGAACGGATAAAGGACGGCCATATCGGTATCTATTTTGTATCGGCTCTGTCGCGCTGGCCGTCGGGCGGCGATTACATGGGTCTAGCAGCCGACAATTTTGGCGCCTATCACGCATTTTGGGCGGATAGCCGATTCGGTTCCTTTCAACCGTACACGTCCACGTTCCAAGCGGGTTTTCCGCCAAAGACACCCCCGCTGAAAAGCGCCGATGTGTCGAAGGAAATTCAGCTCATTTTTGCGTCCAGCGCCTATGATGCCGCGAGCGGGAAGTTCAGATACGCTGTTCGGTTGAAGAACGTTGGCAAGCGCGCCATTTACGGACCGCTTACGGTAACAATTTCGAATGTGCAAAATCCATACCTGGTCGCTCACAAGCAGACACGCAGCATCGACGCACCGGTCATTTGCGACGCTTCAAACGCAAAGGCTGGCAATGGCGCGACGTTCGGCTATGCAAAAGCTCTTGGTGATTTTCCCGCGTTGCAGCCGGACGAGATGAGCGGTGCCGCGCAGTGGTGTTTCAAGGCCCCCTTTACCGCTAATCCATACTTAGGCATCGACGTCCACGGTTTCGTGCAGTAGCAAGGATTGTGCTCTTCACCTAACAGCATGCCGAGAGCGTCGACGCCTTCGGATACGTGCTCCAGTGGCATATGTACTTTGACGGAACGCACTGCGGCGGATCGACAGGAAGGGCAGCGGAGTGTGGCTCCAACTTTGGAGATTTTGGAATACGTGTCGCCGCTGCGGAGTTTTGGAAATTCCGGCTAAAAACCGGCGCGTTCTTAGTCAACGCATCGCGTTGCATCCGTTGAAGTTGCCGGCTCTCCGCTGTGGTGTGCTACAGGTTGTTGCGGCCACCGAAACGCTATAACGCCGAAAGCGAACGTCGAGCCACCTTTAACGTCAATCACGCGACGCGATTTACAAAGCCACCAGTGTGCGGCATTGCGAAATGAGTCGTTCGCTGCCACGCACTCGCTCCGCGTTTTCGATGAGGTAGATTGCGCTTACCGCGCCGTCGAAACGCTCTCTTGAGCGCACGCGCATATGTGGCGGAGGTACTCATCGCCAAAGGTGTCCTGGAGCGCCAGTAAATACGCCGAGGTGCGCGCTGAATCGCCGGAGCGTAAGAGCCGCGCAACGGTGGCGACATGGCGCTCGAAGTACCGGCCCCGCGTACGCAATCCGGCGTGCAACAGTTCGACGAGCATCTCCGAACCCGTGCGCTGCGGTTCCTCGCGCAAACGCTGCTCGAACCACGCGTCCAACGCGAGCGGCAGGCGCAGCGCGCGAACCGGACCGAAACGCGAGCTACCCTTAACGCGGGGCATTAACCATCGTCCTCGTCGTGCTCGTGCGCATGATCAAAGTCCATACCGCCGTGCCCATGCGCGTGCGAGTGTTGCGTCCCATCGAAATGCCGGTGAGGATGCGCGTGCTCGTGCGAATGCTCGCGCTCGCCGTCTTCGTGCGAATGCAACGTCCCGTCGTCATGCAGGTGCGGCAGCCGCAGCTCATTCATTCCAGCGATGCCTCTCAGGTCGCGTTGGATTGTACCCGCAGCCTTACAATTTAGTCGTAAGCGTCAACCGTAAGGTCCGCGATTCGGAGGGGTGAAAATGGTAGTCCGACACGCCAACGCCGCCGAGCGCCGGGTTGATGGAGGGATCCAAGGCATAGGTGCGGTTTGCCGCGTCCTGCGGCAGCCACGACCCATAGTAGTACGTGACATCTGCGGCCTGCGCGTTGAGGATATTTAGGACATCGAGTCGGAGCCGCAGCCCCGCCCGAAATTTTGCAGTAAACTGCCCGTTCAAGATGGTCGATGGCGGCGAATGCGCCGAGCCGTCCTCAATCAAATCGCGCGGACCGAAATAGCGCACGCGCAAACTCGCCGCGTAATGGGGCTCGTCTATCGTCGCGCCCGCCGAGATGACCGCCGCGAGCGATTCCGGCACCGCCGTCCCGATGTGTTTCGGATCGGTCAGGAATTTCGCCGTTGATGTGGCGAAATCAGCATCCAGCGTAAGGTACGATGTCGGGCTAAAGAAGTTCGCGATTTCGATTCCGCGCCGCTGAGTGGGGCGCCCCGCGAACGTCACGCCGTGATCTCCGCCGAAGATGAGTTCCGATGCAAGATTCAATTGCCACAGCGAAACGGTGCTCTGCATTTTTGAGGTCGCATAGCGAAATCCGAACTCTGCCCCTTGCGCCCGGACGAGCGGCGTCACCGGCTCGATAGCCGTTCCCGACGGATCATATGCGGCGTGCGTCTGCGGATCCAATGTCTCAACCGCGCCTCGACCGTCGTTGCTGTGAAAGCTCTCGCCATAATCGGCATATAGTTCCGCGTTTTGCGAGAGCCGATAGGCGGCCACAAATTTCGGGCTCACGATGCCGGCTCGCACCCGGCCGGAATTCGCCGCGGCAGGCTCCGCGACGTGGAAGGCGTACATGTCCGCGCGCAGTCCTGGGATCAACCGTAGGCGCGAACCTAATCGAAATTCGCATTGCGCGTATAGAAATACGTCGGTCTCGGCGACGTGCGCGCTGCTGAGCGTGCCGTTCTGATAGCGCACCCGATCGTGCGTCAGGAAGAGTCCTAGCGTCGAAATATTGTCGTTGCGCAGGCCACCGCCGACAAGCGTCGAGCCAGGACTGTTTGAAATACTTCGGCTTATGTTAAAGCCGCTGACGAACCGCTGATCGTCTTGCTGACGTTGGTCGCCGCACGCGAACGCGAACGGGACCGGCACGATGCTCTGCCGCGCACCGCGCGCGCTGTTGCCGTTCGCCGGACAATACGACGTGTAATTGGCTACGTGCTGGTAACCCGGCGTGCATGTCACATACGTCGCATTGCACGTCACGGGATTTCTAGTAACGTTGTAATAGTCGGCCGCATCGTCGGCATAATACGTGAAATTTGAGAACAGGTCGAGATGTTGCCTGAACCCATAGATGTTCAGTTGAAGATCGCCGTTGTCGTAGTGCCTCGTAATCTCGCTGGACAGCGCGAGCCGCGAGGTCGCTCCGCCGTCCGTCGGATCGATCAGGCCGAACCTATCCAGCATAGCGTCCTGGACCAATCGCTGCGGGATCTGATCGCTTGAATTAAACGTGCCATTGTACGCCATCGCCGTGACGTTAAAATCCGTGATTGCATTGGAGCGGCTGTACCGCAGGACGCCATTGAATTTACGATAGTTGTCCGGCCGATCAATGGTGCTGTTGTCGTGCGCGTATTCGAACCCATACAGCAATGCACCGCTCCCGACGCGCGGCGATACTGCGACGAATATGCGCGAGTACCCGTGACCGCCTCCGGTCAGCTCGAACACCGGCTCAATGGTATTGCGGTAGAAAAGCCGATACGCTCCCGCAGTCGAGAAATCGCCCTCATCCGCATAGTACGGGCCCTTTTTGAACTGCACGAAACTGACCAGCTCGGGAATCAGCCAATTGATATCCGAGTAGCCTTGCCCGTGCGCGTGTGTCGGCAGATTTATGGGCACGCCGCTGATCGTCGCTGCCAAGTCTGTTCCGTGGTCCAATTGGAAGCCGCGCAGATAATATTGGTTGGCCTTCCCGCCGCCGCTGTGCTGAGATATCACCAGACCCGGAATCGCTTCCAACACCTCCCCGGGCCGCAATATCGGCCGGGTCGCAATCTCGGTTTGATTGATGGTCCCAATCGACGCGGCCGCACTTCTACCCACTAGGTTTTCCTGGCGTCCGTGCGCGACGACCTCGGCAATAACACGCGAATCGCCTGGCGAGGCGCTCGGGCACGGGGTCGGTGCTGAAACATTCTTGTGCCGCGTTGCGGGTATGGCGCATGGGCTTGAAGTTGGTTTTGGAGCACTCTGCAATGCTGAGACGAACAAAATAGCGGCCAGCATACCGTTTCGACGCGGTCTTGACCATAATGGATTGCGAATCCGCGTTTTTGTTTACAAAAACACAAAAACCCGAAAGCAGGCGTGCCGATCAACCTCCGATTAGCAACGCTCGAAGCCCAATCGTCGTTATTTCGAAATCTCTGCAGCTAGGCGGGGGGAAAACCGAATCACAGCGGCCAGGCTTGATCAGTACACTATGATGCCGCGCCCGTAAGAATCGCTTGAAGACGCCGCGCATCCATCAGCTACGCGCTTCATCCGGGCTCCCATGCGTGCTTATGGCCGATAACGAGCAGGCGGAAGGCGATGTTTTTACGAGTGCCCGGTCAACGGCGAAAAAATCGACGCTCCGGGTGAGGATATCTTAACGATCACGGTCTGATCACGCGATCTCGCGCAGCTTCAGGTGACGACGAGCGTGTCGCGATAGTGGAATTGTTATCACGCACGGACGCAGCATCCGGGCTGTTCAATCCATACGAGCCAGGCTGGCGTTGAATTGCCGAGGTTCAAACGAGCATGACGCGAACCACCAATTCGTGGAAGACGACGCGCGGCTGATGAGCCGCGTACGCCAGCGCGACGCGCGGGCATTCGAAGCACTCTATGATCGGCACCACCGCCTCGTGTATGGGATCGCGATGCGACTCATGGCGCACCGGTCGGCAGCCGAGGATGTCACGCAAGCCGTTTTCCTAAAAATCTGGAGCGACTCGGACGCATTTGCCGCGGGAAACTTCGCGGCCTGGGTGGGCCGCGTGACGCGTAACTGCTGTATGGACATCCTTCGCGCCAAGTCGCGTCACGCACAGTCAGAGCTTATTGGCGACCGCACCGATGAAGAGGATATCGAGGAAACGGCGTTCGCGAAAATCGACGCTGTTGCGGTGCGTCGCGCTTTGAACGGCCTGCCGGAAGCACAACGCCACCTCATCGACCTGGCGTATTTCGCCGGCATGACCCAGGAGCGCATCGCCCAAGAAACCGGCGTGCCGCTTGGTACCGTTAAAACGCGGATCCGCGCCGGCTTGCAGCGCCTGCGGCAACTGCTGGACGAAGTGGGGCGGCCATGAACGAGCACGATGTACTGCTCGACGACGCCGCCATGCTGGCTTTGGGTGCACTGTCGCCGGAGCAGGCCGCCGAGGTGCGCGCGCATTTGCAAACATGCGATGAGTGTATGGCCGAGTACCGCCGGCTCAAGGCCATCGCCAATCTACTGCCGCTCGGTGCGGCCGATCCGGACGCTGCGGAGAATGTTCCGGCACCGGGGCTCAAGGCGGGCGTCATGGCACTCACGCAAACGAAAAAACAGCGGGCCGGGACGCACTACCTGCTTCCCGCATACCTACCGGCTGCGGCATGCCTTGCGCTAGCAGTGTTCTTCGGCGCGATGTACGCCATCGAGCGAACGCACGTGAACTCGCAAAACGCGACAATTGCAGATCTTGTGTCGCCCGTTGCGCAGCGCTACACCGTCTCTGGGGGCGAGGTCGTGCGTAGCGGAGGACATATCTATTTGGCGATGCGCGGCATGCCGCCACTTCCTGCCGGAAAAGTATACCAAGCGTGGACGCTACCAAAAGGGTCAAAGCGCATGGCGCCTTCGGCGATCTTTACGCCGAAAGGCGGAAGCGCATCACTGCGTTTACCGGTTGATGCCCGAGCCATTACCGCCGTGGCGGTGAGCGTTGAGCCGGCTGGTGGCAGCGCGCAGCCAACCAGCAAACCGCTCTTCGTCGTTACTCTGCACGGATAGCGCGCGCAGCAGGCGAGGCCTGCGCGTTCCGCCCCGAAAGCCCTACGCCCGGCCGCAATCCGTCCCGGCCTTTCCAACGCTGTACCGCCATGCGGCGAATGTTCGTGTTGCCTTTCTTGCTGCTGCTTTTGATACTAGCAGCCAGCGCGCCGGTATTCGCGCATCCCCTCGGCAACTTCACGATCAATCATATAGCAAAGGTACGAATCGCGCAGCAGGCGTTGCGCGTTCGTTATATGTTGGATATCGCCGAGATACCGACGTTCCAGATCATGCACGCGCAGACAAACGATTGGAACGCTGCGACAATGCAGCGCTGGGCGAACGGTGAGATTTCGATCGTGCAGTCCGGCCTCCACATTGCGGTCGATCGAACGCCCCTGACATTGCGCTCACTCTCGGCGCATGCGATGCTGCGCCCGGGTGCGGGCGGTTTGCCCATTATCCGCTGGGTCGGTGAATTCAGCGCTCCGCTCTTGGCGACGACGAGTCCGCAGCGCGTTTCGATATTCGACGGTGTCTATGCCGACCGGCGCATCGGGTGGAAAGATATCATTGTCGGTTCGCAGACGGAACCAACGAACGAATTACGATCGTATCCGAGCGCTCTCATCGGTACGCCGCGACGCATTAATACTGCGGTTTTTACCTTGCAACCCGGCGGCGCGATCGCGAATGTGCAAGAGCGCTCCGACGACACGCCCGCCTCCGGTACGCTCACATCGTGGATCGCGCCGGCCTCCCTCTCCAATATGTTTTCGCGCCCGAACCAAACACCGCTGTTCGTGCTACTGACGATTCTAGCGGCGTTCGGCCTGGGGGCATTGCATGCGATCGAACCCGGACACGGTAAAGCTCTGCTTGCGTTCACCCTGGTGGGCGCGCGCGCAACGACGAAACAGGCGCTCATCTTGGCGACCTCGCTCACGGTCGCACACACGGCCGGTGTACTGCTGCTCGGCATTGTTCTATTTTTTGCGGCCGGCTTCGTATCGGAAAGCATCTATCCATGGATCACGCTGGTGTCAGGCGTGGTAATCGCCGTAATTGGAGCGCGAACCCTGGCACGGTATGTACGAGCGCGCCGCGGCCTGACGCATGCGCACGTCCACGAACACGCGGGCGCACATCCGCACGCGCACGATCACGATCACAGCGATGGGGAATCGCATGGGCACAGTCATGTAGTTCAGGGAACCGCGCCGCTGCATTTTCGCACCGCCGTTTGGGCCGCTATGAGCGGCGGCATCGCGCCGTGCCCGGCCGCAATCGTTGTGCTGCTCGCCGCATTGCGGATGCATCAAGTCGGCTACGGCATGTTTCTGATTGTGATTTTCAGCATGGGACTGGCGACGGTATTGAGCTCGCTGGGTATCGGCGTGGTGCACGGCGCTGCGTGGCTTTCACGTCGCTCAGGATACGCGCGCGTCGCGCAGCTCGGGCCGCTCGTGACCGCGATCGTCATTTCCACCATCGGCGCATGGACGCTCGCTACCGGATTTGTCCAGCAGGGCGTTGCTGCTCCCGCGCCGCTGATCGCGTTCGTTGCGCTGGCAGCAATTGCCGGCTACGCCCTTTCTCAGCACGGCCACGATCATTCGCACGACCATGCACATGCGGAGGTGCACGCCACATGATTTCCACCGGTGCCTTCACGGTCTTCGCGCTTGGCCTACGCCACGGGGCGGATCCCGATCATCTCGCTGCCATCGATAACATGACGCGGAACTCCGTTCGGCGCAGGCCGCTTTTGAGCCGCTTCATCGGCGCCATCTTTGCGGGCGGACATTCGGTGATGGTGCTGAGCATTGCTGCGCTGGTTGGCTATGTCGGGGCACGTTTTACAGCGCACTCACAAACGATTGAAAACATCGGCACCGCCATCAGCATTGCCGTACTGCTCGTCATTGCAGCGTTCAACATCCGACAGCTGCGGCTCGGTCAAACGGATCGCATTGCGGGCGCGAAGACGCGCTTGCTACCGGCCGTATTGCGCAACGCGACGAGTCCGTGGGTCGCGTTACCGGTGGGCCTGCTTTTCGGATTCGGCTTTGAGACGTCTAGTCAAGTTGCGGCATACGCCGTGGCGTTCGGCGTGGATGCCGGTGTGGGCGGCGCATTGTTGGTGGGATCAATGTTCTGCGCCGGCATGCTGTGCACAGACACGCTCGACTCGCTGTTCATTCACCATCTTGTAACCTATCGCGCGGGCCGGTTGCCGCAGGTCATGCGACTGTGGATTTGGTCCGTTACATTTTTCGCAATCGGAGTAGCCGCCTACGAACTCGCGCAGCTTCTCGGTTGGAAATCGCCCATTCCGGATATCGCCGTCAGCGGCGTGCTGGTGGGTGCTCTGCTCGCAATCTTCGCTGGCATCTTTCTCTCGATGCGCTCTGGGGGGAGCGCACCAGCCGTTTTGGAGCTAACACCATGAGAATAAAAATCATCGGGGGTTTGGCGGTGCTCGTTGCGATCGTTCTTGCGGTCGGCCTATACGCCGGCCTCGGCGCGCGCGCATCGGATCACCAAGACTCCCCCGTGACGGTGAACCGACCCGGCGCGGACATCACCGATCCCTACATTTTTCCCGCGCCTGACAATCCGAACAACGTGGTCATCTCGATGGATGTGCATCCGCTGATTCCGCCGGGACAAGCGATGTCGACGTATTTCGATCCGGGTGTCGTCTATCAAATGAATTTCGACGGCGTGGACGAGAACGCGAGCACGCCGGCCAAACATATCAGTCAGACGTACGTCATTCAATTCGCCGCCGGAGCGCCGGGCGCGAATCAGCCAATCGTGGTCTACGGGCCCGGACACCCGACCGTGACGGGCACGCAAACGCAGTTGCTCGGGAACGGCGGCGCGGGAACGATCAACAAAACCTTCACGGTTGGAGACATGAAGGTTTTCGCGGGCGCGCGTGAAGAGCCGTTCTTCTTCGATCTCGCGCAGTTCTATAAGATCCTCCCGGACCGCAACATGGGCAGCACTGCCCCGAGTTGTTTGCCGAAGCTCGGCAACAATACGTGTCCGCAGGGCTTCAACAATCCCGGAAGCGATTTCTTCGCAGGCTACAACGTGCTTGCGCTGATCATCGAAATGCCGCGTGCTGATTTGATTGCGGGCTGCGGCGGACCGAAGATCGCGTACTGGGTTACCACGCACACGCAGAGCGGAAGCTAGGAGGCCGAAATGAACACAAACCGTATCGTTCTGCGCGCGACACTCAGTGTACTGACGCTTTCGCTTGGCCTGTCGGCCTGCGGCGGCGGCGGTTCACCGCCTGCCCCTGGAACCGGAGGCGCCAATTCACCCTCTGCGGCAACGTCCGGAAGCCCGCCCACCAGCGCCTTGGGTAACGGCCCGTTTGCGCAACTCGACCGGCTAAATCGACCGGGTATCAACGAAGTCTTCGCAACCTTCGCGGAGCATCAGAAAAACAACACTGACACGCCGAATGACGATGCTGCGAACCTAGGGCCGGAAATCGCCTCGTTCACGACCAACGTAGCCGGCCGCAGCACCGCCATCGCGGACGTGCTCGAGTCGGTTCTCACGCCGGACGTGCAAATTGCCGACATGCGCGGGACCAGCCTTTCATGCATCGGCATGGCGCCTGGCACGTGCAATAACTACTTGGGCATCGAAACCGGCGGCGCGACCCAGTTGCCGAAAGGACTGGTTCCATTCGGTGGACGAGCCCTCACGGACGATATCGTCGATACCTCGTTGATGGCCATCTTCGGTCCGGTCGTGCCCGCGCTCAAACTTGCGCCCGACGATAACAAAGAATCGGACGGACGTGCTGATTCGAGCTATCCCTCGGGACACCGTCCTGACCTGATCAGCGATCATGTGTCGTGGCAAACCGCGCCCAAGCACTTCACTACAACGTTCCCATACTACGGCGCTCCCCACTAAAAGGACGCGGATTGCGAACGAGAAGTTGGCTCATCCTCGCCGCGATCGCGCTGTGCGCGATCGCGGCTTGGCCATTTCTCGGCGCGCAGCGGGCAAGCGCATCGCACGTCTATGTCGCGCCGGTCGAACCGGATTACGTAAATCGCGATCGCACCGTGGCCTTTTACGAACGGCGCGTCAAAGAAGATCCGGCGGATCAAATCAGCGCAAAATTCCTCGGCGCGCAGTACATGCAGCGCTATCGTGAGTCCCAAGACGTCGGCGACATCCTGCGTTCCATCGCTCAAGCGCAGCGATCCCTGAAATTACAGCCGCAGAATAACAGCGGAGCCGATGAAATCGAAGCGTCCGCGTATACTGCCCTCCACAAATTCCGCACGGCGCTGGCCTTCGAGCAAGCAGCGCACGCCGAGCAGCCTTACGATTCGAACGCGCCCGCGCAAATGGCCTCGCTCGAAATGGAGATCGGCGACTATCCAGCGGCGCAGCGCGATCTGTCCAGCGCGCGCCGGATTAAAAATACCCCGACGGTCATGTCGGTACAAGCGCGCTACGATGAGCTGACCGGCCACCTGGAAGCTGGACGTCGGCTGTTGCAGATAGCGTCGGAGCAAACCGATGAAGTCGTCGACAACTCGGCGCAGGGACGTGCGTGGTATCACTTCCGGATGGGAGAACTGGCGTTCTCATCAGGCGACGCAAACGAAGCCAAGAGCCAGGAACGTCTGGCGCTCACGCAGTTCCCCAATTTCGAAATAGCGTACCGCGCGCTCGCACGTTTCTGCTGGGCGACCAAAGACTGGCATTGCGCCCTTGATGCCGCTTCCAAGGGCGCGAACGTCATTCCCGAACCCGAGACGCTTGGCTACGAAGCCGATGCGCAGCGGGCACTCGGACAGAATGATGCCGCTCGGCAAACAGAGCAACTCATCTTCGCGGTAGAGCGCATCGGCAACGCATATCACATTAACGATCGGTTATTGGCCGTATATTACGCCGAGCACGGCGTGCGCTTAGACGACGCCTATCACATCGCGCTGCGCGAGGTGCGTTCGCGCGGTGAAGAGATCTATGCGCAGGATACGCTCGCGTGGTGCGCCGCGATGGACGGAAAGTGGGCCGTTGCTGATCGCGCGGCGCGGGAAGCCACACGCTACGATACGCAAGATCCTCGTATTCAATTTCACGCCGGCATGATTGCGCTGCATTTAAACCGTTTGCGCGATGCGCGCCGCCGTTTACAAATGGCTCTCACACTCAACGCGTCGTTCGATCCCTTTTACGCGGATCGTGCCCGCGAGGAACTGCAACAACTCGCCGCTAGCAAAACGTAGGAGAACGATTCCTTCATGAGACTACTTCAAAGATTTCCGGCGATCGCGACGCTCGCGCTGCTGGCAATCACCGTCATCCTTTATCTGCCGCGCGCGGGGCGCACGTCGGATCATCAGGACTCACCGCTGACGGTGAGCCGCCCGGCAGCGGACATCACCGACGTCTTTGTTTTTCCTGCCGCCGATCCAAACAAGGTCGTGCTGGCGATGGACATTCATCCCCTCATCCCGGCGGGCGAGGCAAGCACCGTTTCGTTCGATCCCGGAGTGATGTATCAGTTCAAGATTGCTACGAACAGCGGCTATAAAGAAGATAAGGTCATCCAGTTCCGCGCACTTGGAACAGGCGCGAATCAAAAATTGCAACTCTACCGTCCGGCGCGGCCTGCAATGGTTGGAACGCGCTCCCAGTGGGTCGGAAGCCCGCAAATCTTTGGATTCAATACCAAGGCGCGCTTAGCCGGCGATATGATGGCGTTTGCCGGTCCGCGCCAAGACCCGTTTTACTTCGATCTCGCGCAGTTCCTGAAAATACTCCCTGATCGCGATTACAAACATCATCCGCCATTTGGCAACGGCGTGCCGCCACCCGCCGCGAAATGCTTCCGTAAACCGGGTATCGATACGCTTCGCGGCTACAACGTACTTTCGCTGGTGGTTGAACTGCCGCGACGTATGCTGGCGAACCGAAAGGGGCAGCTAGGATTGATTCGCGTCTATGCGACCACATCGGAACAGCAAAACGGCAGCTGGATGCAGGTGGAGCGGCTCGGGCGCCCGGCGGTGAAGGAAGCGTTCGAGGCATTCGAACGTCATGACGTCACCAATAAAAGCTCTCCATGGAACGATCCGCTATTAGCTCGCGATATTGTCGCGTTCATGTCTTCTCCCCGGGGCGCGCATCGCTCTATGCGGCTCGCGAAGGCCGTTGAAGGCGTGCTGATTCCAGATGAAATCGAAGCGAATCTTGCCATGGATGGACCAGCGCGATATTTAGCCGTCGAAACCAAAGGCAAGAGTGCGCTTCCGGTCGGCGTGGTGCGCGCCGTGCCAAATTTTCCACTTGGAGGAATAAAAAAGGCGTTAGGTGATCCCTATCGGCAATTTGGTGGACGCGATCCGAGCAGTCCCGTTGTCGATCTTTCACTGGGCGTAATTTTCGGGACGCTCGGCGAGAAGGTGGGGCTCGCACCGCCTGACGGACAAAGCACAGCGTGTTTGACGAGTGACAATGTCCAGCCGCCGGATCGTGGCGTGACCAAAACGTTCCCGTATATCGGAAATCCAGTGTAGATTTCCCTTAGTTCTACCTACCTGGATATTCCGTACGATTGATGCATTCTCACGCGGCGCGCCGGCACCCAAGGCGCCCATCGGTCGAATCGCCATCTTCACACATCGGCAACGAGGACGCGTTTTGGTTCACATCACGTGTGAACTCGAGCACGCCGCTTTGAGTTTGTGGTCAACCCAACCACTGTCGAGCACTTACGGCAAAGGTCCGAAGCGTTCCGGAGGTCTTGTTCTAACCGCAGTATTGCCTCTAGTGCATAGAACCACGGCGCGCGACTATTCAGGATCGTCCTTCGCGTCTGATGCCGAACCGGTTGAGTGTATCGATTAGATGCGTAAAATCAGCGTTTGGCTCGGACCTCCAGCTCCCAGCGGTAGCCGTCGGCGTCATGGAACCATAATCCCATATTGCTGGATCCCGGTTCTTCGGGTCCGATCTCGTCGCCGGGATCTTCCAAGTTCGTCTTGAGGGCTTTAAGGATATCGAGGGCGCGCTGCAGCGCATCCATGTTCGATAGATGAAACGACATATGACCCATCGTTTCCGGATGCGGCGTCCCTTGATGCAACACGATCATGACGTCGCCATTGGCGAGGCCGACGTATTCGTCGCCTTCGAACATAACCTCGAGGTCAAAACGCTCCCGCCACCAGCGGGCACTCTTTCGCGGATCGCCAACGGCCACGCCGAAGTGTCCGATGGGACCTAAGTGAACTTTTTCGTGCATATGGGCGGACGATATACCCAGTATGTGCGGGGAATATCACCCCTGATTCGGTTCAGAGTGCTCTCAAATGCAATGGAAGCGGTTAGGGAATTTGTGACGCTCGACTACGGCACTGACACGCGGCGAGGGAGTGTGGTCTTCGGTCAGGACGTTCTTCGACGGCGCACGATACCTCGCTATGCTCGGTGCGGGGCCTCCATGTCACATGCGACGTCCGGCTGCAAACGCCGATGCAACACCTTATCGCGACGGGCAACAAAGGCGTCCATCGCACCGAGGCGCCTCATCTCTTATCCTGTGCGTCTTCTGGCAGCGGGCGTAGCGGCTCTGGGTTTAGATGCTCCAAGCGTCGCCTTCGGCCGAATCGGTGCCCACCTTGATTATCTGAGTTCGAGATCGGCATAGACCGAAGCACCGCCATCGGGATTCAGTGCAATGCGCAGGCGCCGCACCAACTGCGAGACGATGAAGAGGCCGCGACCGCACTCGCTATACGCGTCCGCCGGTAACCTCGGGGTCGGAATCGCACCGTTTCCGCGATCCTGCACCACCAACGTCGCGACCGTGCCGTCGACTTTTAGGGAAATCCGAATGGGCCCGGGCGCGTGGCGAACGACGTTGCCGACCAGTTCTCCGAAAATTTGATCGAGCTCCGAAGCCCGCTCCGCTGAATTCGAATGGAGACTAAACGCAGCGACGCATTCGTCACGAAGTTTGAGCGCCTTCCTTGCATCATCGGTCGCGAAGCTCCATATCGCGGCATGTCCATCCGGTGGCAATGTACTGCCTTTCTACCCCGCCGGCCGAGAAAGTGTTGGATTTCGCAGGTAAGAATTGCGTAAGGCGAGCCGCCGATCGATTACGGTTCCCAGATGTCGCTAGGCATTTGCCCGACGCGCTCTGGATCGCTGGTCCGCACAAGATCGCCCGAGTTAAAAATGCCGACGATCTTTCCACGCTCGAGGAACGGCAGCTGGGGAAACCCGATTATTGCCATAAGTTCGGTTTGCACGTTCGAGGGACTCGTCGGCCTGAATGCAGATGAAGCGTCTTTGAGCGGATTTTCTCTGAAGGTCATCGGCCGCCGATCTTTACCGGCGGCGACCGCCCGATTAATCCGACATCCCAAATTAATCAAACGTCACTAAGCACGCGTAGCGCCACCCGTCTTCATTCGCTACGGCGAGACATGTTCCGAAACGACTGCGCAATTCGCTCCCCGTTACTTGGAAATTCGAACTCATCAGTACTGGTGGACGGCGTGACCCCTTGCAGCAGTGCCTCATGATCGCTGCAGCACTTTACCGCAAATACGCCGCTGCGCTCGCGGATGGCGGAACATCCACAAATCCAATGAAGTAGCTCGGCACCATTTCCAAATGGGATTTGGTCGCTGGGGCGGCACAGCAGAAGGCGCATCTGGGAAGTATTCAGGTGGATCATCGGTGTTGAAAACCTCCTAGCGACCGCTGTTTCAAACCTAAAAAGTTATGGAAGTCTGCGGTGCGCCGATTCTGTTACCCGTCTAGATGCTTCGGCGCACAAGTGACTACGGTCTATACCGCATCATGCTCAGCGGCTGCGCGAGTTTGGGCCGCCGTATCTTGGCTCGAATCTTCGAATTTGCGACCGCGTTGAGAGTGGCAGCTCTGGCCTCAGAGGAGTCACCCGCTCGGCGCGCGGCGGCATCACAACTCCGGTCTCGTTTCGTTAAACGACCAAGCGCTATATTGTGATAGGGCGGATGGCACATTTCATCGTAGTATCGCGCGAAGGCAATGCTTGTGCAAGATTTTGACCTCCGCACCCTACGCATGGTGCTCGGCGAAACGTTTACAGCGTGCTCGGAACCGATCGACAAAGGTGAAACCGCAGTTTACATTTGGAATTGCGGCTGCAAGGCGATGCAGCGCGCCAAAACCGTTTACTGCGAGGTGAAGTTCTGCCAGTTTCATCGTGAGGCGCTACTTCCGAGTGAAGTGAATTGGCAATGAAAGACGGCCAGCCGGGCTACCGAGTGGGCGGCCCTACCAACATCATTGGAAAAGATGTGGGACCGCATGAAAGAGGAAGCCATAACTTGGGCGGGTTCGGATCGGCCGTTGCCGACGCCCGAGCAATGCATCGAGCAAATAGGCACGATCGCAAAAGAAGTGCTGCCCCAGTACTTCAGCCTTCCCGATAACGTGCGCGCATTTTACGCGGGTGAGTTTTACGGAATGATCGCCATG
>CAZERJ010000014.1:0-43047 GCA_964514445.1 uncultured bacterium
AAGCGTTGGTCCGGCTTTTCGGACTCGGGGGGCAGTACCCCGACAGCTCCACCAGAATTCCAGAATTTCCCGATGAAAGCACGCGTTGCGTGCTTTTTCATTTGTAAACGGGTGCGCCGTCACTTTACTCGCCGTATCGCTAGCCTGTAGAGTAGTGATACCAGACTGCTTGTGTCGTTTTGGAGGTTTCTATGTCTCCCGAAGGGCTAGGTAACACGTTTTCGCGGGCATGGGATCTGCTTTCTCGGAATTGGATTATCATCGTTCCGGCGATCGTGATCGCCATCATAGCCGGAATCGTCGTTGCATTGCTTGGTGGTATCGGAATCGGTGCCGCTTATGGCTTGAGCGCGGCAGGAGCACCCGTCGTGGGCATCGGTTCGATGATGCTGACGGGCGCTATTATCGGCGCGGTTTTGCTGATCGCGAGCATACTCACCATCGCCTATACGACCGGAATGGCAGACGCCGCGTGGCGCACCGGAACCGCGACCCTGAATGACGGCGCGGCAGCATTCCGGCAAGACGCGGGTTCGTTGATTGCCGCCGTCGTTTTGCTATTCATCCTGGGCGTGATCGCAGTCTTCGTTTCGCTTTTTACCTTCGGCCTAGCTTTGCTGGCGTTCTGGCTGTTTTTTATCTACACATTTGCCAGCGTCGTCGTGGGTAATCGATCCGGTACCGAAGCGCTTGGTGAGTCGGCGCGCATGACGTTAAAAAACTTTCCGGCAACCTTGGCGATCGTCGTGCTGCTGATGATCGCCTTTTTTGTCGCCGGCTGGATTGGCGCCATACTGCACCACATTCCGTTCCTTGGCCCGATCGTTTCGTATGTGATCAATCAGATTGTCGCCGCTTACGCAACGCTCGTCATCGTCGGCGAGTACATTAGCCTATGCTCGGGCGTACAAGAAGTGCGCGTCCCGCCCACACCTTAGAAACAAAGAGTTCTAGATTTGTGGTATAGCTCAATGAATGTCGATTCGTTGGGCTATTTCTTTTTTCCATGATCGTTCATCTGATCGACGGAACGTACGAGCTTTTCCGTCATTTTTATGGGCTTCGCCGTGCGGCCAATGGCAAAGGCAGCCGGTTCGGCGCCGTTGCCGGGGTACTTAACACGGTACTGCAGATGATCGCAGATGGTGCTACGCACATAGGCGTCGCCACCGACCACGTTATTGAATCTTTTCGTAACGAGCTTTGGCCCGGTTACAAGACAGGAGCCGGAGTCGATCCGGCACTGCTCGCGCAGTTCACGCCGCTTGAGGATTCGCTGCGCGCTATGGGCGTTGTCGTATGGCCGATGATCGAACTGGAAGCAGACGACGCGCTTGCCTCGGCTGCCAACATCGCAAGCACGGATTCTCGCGTCGAGAAGATCTGTATTTGGACACCCGATAAAGATCTCGCGCAATGTGTACGCGACGATCGCGTCGTGCAAGTCGATCGCAGAAGCAACGTGGTTCGCAATGCGAGCGGTGTGCGAGCGAAGTTTGGAGTGGATCCCGAGCTGATACCGGACTATCTCGCACTTGTCGGCGACGCTTCGGACGGCTATCCCGGTATCAAAGGCATCGGCGCGAAAGGTGCTGCAACGTTGATTGCGCGCTACGGTAAAATCGAGCTCTTCCCGCCGCAGGTGTTAGGCGAGTATCAAGCTCTTGCCATGTTGTTCAAGAATCTTGCGACGCTTCGAGCCGACGAGCCGCTGTTCGAAGACGTTAGCGAGCTGGAATGGCGCGGGTTGACTGCAACATTTGCCGCGGTTTGCGAGCAACTCGGCGCAGCGCATCTGCTTGCGAAGGCAATACAAGCGACGCCCTGACCCTGGATTCGGGCGTCGCGGCCGTTTATGGACTGCGCCTTGGCACCGGACTCGGTGAACTAGACGGTCTGGGCGATGACGACGCTGCCGGCGATGTGGACTCCGCCGGCGGCGACGACGCCGTCGGTGTTGGGCGAATTGCCCACGCAGGTTCGCGCCTTACCGGAATGCCTCGCTGCAATTCTGCCACGCTCGCTTTCGAGTATCGCGTGTTTTTGAAATGCGTGCGCACGAACTGCAGTGCGCGAACGGCGCTATTGCGCGCTGCGTAGCTGGGAAGTTCCTCGAAGAGTTTGGCAAGATTGTAGCCCGTCGAGGGCAGCCATGCATCTTTCGGATATGCGGCGGCCCACTGGTAATACGCATCTTCGGTGAACGAGAGCAGGTGCAAAACGTCGTCCGGCATTCGCCTGTGAAACTCGTAATCGTTCTTGATCTGCGCGATCTCGTAGCGGATCCGCAGGGCACTCATTTTGAGTTTGCCGAAGTATTTATCGGCGGGGGCTGCATTGTTCACCGTGAGAATTAGGAGTATCGCCGCGAGCGTTTTCATTCACTTCGCATATTCCCACGATGCTGCCCGGCTATGAATGTGCGGCTGCTTGCAAGATGAGATTGGCGATTTCTTGCGGGTGGCTGATCAGCGAGAGATGCCCCGCGTCGACCTCGATTGTCGTGGCGTTCATGCGCGAGGCCATGAAACGCTCCAAATCCGGATTTATCGTACGGTCTTGCTTTGATACCGCGTACCACGAAGGCTTTGAGCGCCACGCTGCAACCGTTGTTTTTGCGTTCGGAGAAAGCGTCGCAACATTTTGCGGCTGAACGGCATATAAAACGCGTGCTCTGGCCGGATCGACGCCATTTGCGAAATCATTGAGGAAAGCTGCCTGGCTCAGCTGCTGAAAGCCGTCCATCGTCACGAGGCCTGCACTCGCGGGCGCCGCGGGATATTTTTTCGTAAGCGCCACGTAGTTTTCGCCGGCATCCGGCGCGAGCCGCTACGTAAACCAATTTGGAAACCTTGGGGTGAACGTTTACCTCGCTAATGACCATTCCGCCGTAGGAATGCGCCACGAGTACCGTCGGGCCGTCCTGCATGTCGAGTATCCGCCGCGCGGTCGCGACGTCGTCATCGAACGATCTCAGTGGATTCTGAACTGCGGTAGCATGGATGCCGGCAGATTGAAGGCGCGCAATGACGTCGCTCCAGCTGGATCCATCAGCGTACAGGCATGAACCAATACCACATTGCGTATGGCCACGGGGGTTTGCGCGCGGCCGGGCGCGCCGAGCACTGCGGTGGTCACTCCGGCAGCAAGGCCGGCTGAGAACGTGCGACGGTTAATCGCAGGCATTACCTCGCTTTCATTTTTCTCAACGTGCGTCGGGACTATTTGGTGGCGGATGAAGTTGGAGAAACGCGGCTGAGGCATTGCGCGCACGCTGCGCAGTTTCACGTGGGTTCGGCCGCTCCACGACGCCGAGCAGCAAGCTGACGAGCAGATCACGCCAGAGAAGACCGCCGAATTCCTCCGCAAGTTCGGCTGGCCGGCCTACGAGCAATTGCGACTTCGCTGCTTGCGACATAATCTTCCGCAAGGCCGCGCGCATCGTCTCTCGTCCTATCGAGTCGAGCGCGCGCGCCACTTCCGGAGCATGCGCCACCTCGGCGATCGCCAGACGGAATGCGGCAATGACAGCGGGATCGCTTATCTCACGAACGAGTGTCATGCCGAATGACGTCAGCACTTGCGCGAGGGTTTGGCGATCTTGCAGTGACGGCAGGCCGGCCGGCATGTCGAACCGCTTCGCGCGCTCGCTGATGCAGGCCATCAAAATTTCTTGTTTTGTTCCGACAAGCGAGTAGAGCTCGCGCTTTGAGACGCGCGCGTGCGTTGCGATTTCAAGCGTACTCGTCGCTGCATAACCGTTCTTCTTGAAGGCCGCGAAGGCGGCATCAAGGATGCGGTCGCGTACCGCTGACTCTGCTGTGGCCATGACTCTCCTTGACGATTTTGGTACCGAGTAGTACCATAGCGGTGTCCGCGGTACCTGCAGGTACCATCCACATGTGCGTACTCCCCGCCATGAGAGGAGATGTTCTGTGACCCAGCAGTCCCTTGTCCAAAATCAAAACAGCACGACGACCGTCACCGGTGTCTTCGTGCTTCTTACGCCCAAGTCAGGTGTGACACGCGATCAGGTCGGTGACCTTATGCCTGATGAAATACGTGCCACCGTTCAACTGTATCTCGACGGCAAGATCCGCGAATGGTACGCGCGCGAAGATGGCCGCGGAGCAGTCTTTTTGCTCAACGCGCAAGACATCGCGCAGGCCGAATCGATTATGGAAGCACTGCCGCTCGCTAAACAACACTTGATGGACCACCAATACGTCGCAGTCAGCCCACTGATGCCGCTGCGTTTGCTGATCGCAAACTCCGGCTGATAGGAGGCCATATGTCAACGCTAATGATCTTCAACCTACAGCTCGTTCTGGGGTATGTCGCCTGGCTGCTCGTACTCAGTGCTTATATCATGCCCAAACTTAAGTCGATGGACGTGGTGGCTGCGCAGCGTGCGATCGCTACGCTTCACAGTTTCCGCTTCTTCGGGCTGGTCTTTATCGTTCCGGGCGTCGTCGGCAATCTGCCGGCGCCGTTTGCAACGTTCTCCGCGTATGCGGACTTGGCAACCGCAGTTCTGGCCATGCTCGCGCTGCTCACGGTAAGGATCCGCCCATTATTTTGGACCTTCGTTGTCGCTTTCAATGCGGTGGGAGCTATCGACATCATCACCGACTACTACAACGCCGTACAAACCGGTTTGCCGGCAACCGCCGGGCAATTCGGTGCCGCGTACGTGATTCCGGTCATCTACGTGCCTTTGCTGATGATCACGCACGCAGTCGCGTTCTACTTGGTGCTGCGTCCACAACAAAAAACAGTCCGAGCCTTTGCCGGAAATGCTGCATCTTAGGTCTTCAGCCACGCGAGCACCGCGTCGGCCGGCATGGGGCGGGCGACCAAGAAACCTTGCGCGTGCGTGCAGCCGAGCTGCGAAGCTTCTTTGAGCTGCCTTGGCGATTCTAGGCCTTCAGCAGTAATGAATAAGTTGCGCGCGCGCAAGGGCGACGATCATCCGCACGATCGGCTCATCGGCGATCCCGGCGGAATCGTCGCCCGAGCGCGCGGAGATGAACGAGCGGTCAATCTTTACCGACGTCAGCGGCAGCCGCCGCAACGCACCAAGCGACGAATAGCCGACTCCGAAGTCGTCGAGTGCAACGCAAACGCCGTTGTCCCGCAGCTGTCGCAACGTTTGCAGTACCAAGTGTTCTTCCATCGCAAGCGCCGTTTCTGTGATTTCCAGACGCAACCGACGTTGGCTCCCATGGTGCCACAAGTGAGCCCTGGTGTATGCAAACTGTGAGTTATCACTTGTTCGGGAAATCGACGACCAAGTATAATTTGGCCGTGCTTGACCCTGTGTTGCGATACGAGTGCGGGTGGTGTGCCTGGAACGACAAAGAATCGCCGGCTTTGAAGTCGGCCTTGTCATTGCCGACGGTTAGTTCGACGCTGCCCTCGACGATGTGCACCCGCTCTATAGCTCCCGCGGGATGCGTGACGACCCCGTGTGTTGCGTGCTTGGCTAACTCAAGACGAACGAAATGGACGTTGCTTCCCTTTACGGGATGAGCAAGAATGACGTTGATGACACCGGGGGCTATATCGACGATCCGGTGCTCGTTTCGGCGAACGATGGAGATCCCGGTAATCGGCTCATCGCGTTCGAACAAGTAAGACGGCGGCACCGACAGCGCTGTAGCGATTGCCGTGAGCAAGGTAATCGTCGGAGATTTTTTGCCGCGCTCGGTCTCGGAGATCATCGCCGCGGATACGCCCGCACGTGAAGCAAGTTCGCGTAGAGAATAGCCGCGCCGTTCGCGCAACTCTTTGATGCGCTCTCCGACGAAGCGATTCAACGGCTGCTCGTCTTCGTTCACGAAAGCGAACCTCTTAATTGACTATGGTAAAAGTGTACGCTATAGTGAACGGATGTTCCGTATGGAATATGACTTTTTCCTTGCTGCCCGGAATCCGAACGCGCGTGCCGCGCGCGCGTCGCAAAACCTGGCGACGTTTTTGAGGCGCTATCGCAAAAACATACCGCGTGATGCATCGCGACTTGGGGCTTCATTCGACTCCCGGCTCGAGTCGGTAAACCTGTAACGCAAGAGGAAATTGCAGAAGCTGTGGGCGTGAGCCGCACCTGGTACGGCAAATTGGAAACGCGTGCCGGCGTATGCCCATCGCTGACGCTCTTGCGGGGTATTGCGGAGGCGTTGATGTTGATGCCGCCCGAGCGCGCGCAGCTCTTTTCTTTAGCGCTTTCTCAAAATGAACGGTACGCCGCGTAACATCGGGTGTGGGCGAATTGAAATGAATTACCGGTGTTGCGGCGTTACCGCCGCGAGCGGGTAAAAAAATTCGAGATTGTACGATGCGGTCTGCTCGAACATATCGGCAAGTGCGCGGGCAATGTCTTCATCCCACTGCGCTGCCGCCCAGGTGTGCCTCGATTTCCACTCGCTGACAAATACGATTCTGTTGCACTGCTCGTTGACAAGCAACCAACCGCCAAGAAAGCCTTCAACGAACCGTGCGCCGTCCTCCATCGCCTCCTTCGCCTCGCGGGTGACTTGGTTAAAATTCTCCCGCGTGACGTTAAACGTGGTCATCGATACGATGCGATCGCCGTTTTCCATAGTCGGGACTTTCGCAAGGCTGTGGATCAATCTTGTCGCCGCGCAGCCCCAATGTCGATCGTCATGACCGGTAACCGCCGTTCCGGGACAACGCTCGAAGCGACGTAATCTACGGTCGTCATGCCCATGCGGCGGTAAAAGACCTCGGCATTTGGATCGGCGTGAAGCGTGAGCCGGTGCGCTCCTTGTTCGCGCGCCGACGCAACTGCGTGCTCGAACAGCGCGCGTCCGGCGCCCGAGCGCAAAAATGCCGGCTCGACAAACAAGTCGTGCATGAACGCTGTTCCTGCGTCGATAGATGTGCGAACAAACCCAACGACGCAGCCTGCGTTCTCGACGACGTAAGTATCGCTTCTTGCGATGTCGTCGGGCGTCACGACCAAATCCGGTATCGCTGCGCGCATAAAGCCGTCGTCGTAACCCCACGCGGCTTTAGACCGAATTTCGAGCGAAGTGAGCACCGGCGCCTCCGACGGCTTCGCTCTGCGAATCGCATAGCGCACGCAGGCACATTACCACACCGCCCGCTCTTGCTTCCTATGAGATGCGCGCAGTATAGAATGAGGCATGGAGAATAATCAGAGCAATGCAGGTGTCATAGCATTTCCGCCCGTGATTTACGGCGCTACGCTCCTTGCAACACTTTTGGCCGATCGGATTCTTTCAAAACAGCGGCTCGCACCGCCGCTCCGGCTTGCGTCGATTGGCTGCTTTGCCGGTGCGGCGTTGCTCATTGTGCCCTCGTTTGGCGAATTGGCAAAGGCCGATACGCCGGTCGATCCGTACGCCGAAACGAAAGCCCTCGTGCGATCCGGACCGTTCCGATACACGCGCAATCCGATTTACGCCGGCCTCACGCTCGCTTATGCCGGGGCTGCGCTTGCAGCCGGGAGCAGATTTTCGCTGCGCCTGCTGCCTGCGATATTGTGGATAATGAGAGTTGGCGTTATCGAACGCGAAGAGCGTTATTTAGAACAAAAGTTCGGCGATTCGTACCGCGCGTATAAGAACGACGTTCCGCGATGGTTTTAACCCGTCGGCTCCGGCGCGGGTGTTGCTGAAGCCGGTGCGCCCGGCGCTCCTTGTGGTTTTGGGAAACAACCGTCGGGCGCGCTCATCGGCGGCGTCGTGGGTTGCGGCGCAGTTGCCGTAACACCGAACTCGAGCGGGTAATTCGAGCCGCCGTCCGTCATCGTCTGCACAACAACGCGCGATGTTCCGGGATTTGCAGCAAACGGCTGTCCAACTTGGTACCGGTTTGCAACGCGCGCGCAACCGACTTCCACGAGTTGACCGTTGATGAGAAATGAACTGCGTACGACGCCTCCGAGCGGCCGCTCGTAAAAGTACAGCGTCGCGGGTTGCGCCGTTTGATTGTTGATGTCGAACGTTACCGTTCGCATGACACCGTACTCCCCATAGTCATGGCCGTCTTGAGTGCTAGCGGCGGGCGGCGTAGCTGCACCGTAGTCGATGCTTGCATCGGGCCCGCCGACGTTGTATGCGAGCGTTGCTTGCCCGAATGTGCGAATGTCGAACGTTCCCGTGCGACGATGACCGTCGCCCGGAAGTCTGGGCGCAGCCAGATACGACGCGATCTCAGCCGCGTTTGCCGACGGCGGTGCCGCAACGACGCTCACGGTCACCGGACCACCGCTCAGAACGCGAATGCCGATGCTGCCCGCTGCGCCGTCGAGAGGCTGCATTGCAGCAAAGTCGTCGATCGCGACGGGCGAGCCGAACGCGAGATCGGTGATGATGCCTTCATTGCGTGGTTTTCGCAGCAAAAAATCGCGCGTGACCGCGTGCCCAACGCTCATAACGTCGATATTCGGGCCGGCTGACGCATCGATCAACTGAACGGTGGCCGGATCCCGCCCGGCCGGCGAAAGCACCACTAGCAGCCGGCGCGCATTAGCCATATTTTCGTGGTAATAGTACAAACGCGCCGGCGTACCCGGATTCACCTGTGCTTGATAGAGCAGCCCGTTCGCTGTAATCTTTTCCGGATCGTCGTCGTAGAAGAGCAGCGGCGGCGCGAATGCATCGGTGGCGACGTTTTGCAACGAAACGTTGACCGTACCGCTCACATCCAGAAACTGATCGCCGCCCGCGATGCGGATAGCCACGGGCATCGCTGCAACGCCGCCGGGCGCAAGCGACGGCGGCAGCGTGTATGGCGCAATCTGCACGTTTTGCGCGGAAAGGCCTTGCTGGAGATTGATGGTTTTGAAAAGCGAAAGTGTAACTTGGCGCGAGAGCCATTGCGTATCGATCGCATTACCGGTAACGCGCAGCGTTACCGTCGCAGGCAACACACCCGCCGCGAATGCAACGCGCACGGGTATGGAGATCGCCGCACTCGTTGCATCGGAAACCGTGAGTGTCGCCCGTCCAGGTCGCGCTCCAGCCAGAAGCGTCACGGTGCGCGAAGTCTGATTCACGCTGATTGTGGCGACGGGCGAATCGAGTGTCGCCGTAATCGCGCCCGTCGCGTTTGCAACGGTAAGTGTCTGTGATTGTCCGGGTTGCAACGCAACAGTCGCGGCAGAGGCGGTTAACCGACCCGCCGGCGCGGTAGCGGTTGGAGAAGGAGACGGAACGGGTGTTGCAGGTAGCGGCGATGGAACGGGCGTTGCTTGCAGGATTGCAGTGAAGATCGCGGCCGGAACGTTCATTGCCGGGCACTTGGAGCTATGTTGTCCGGATTCCGCCTGTTAAGGCTTAATGCGATAGATGTTGCCGGTTTGATCGTCTGCGACGAAGAGGCTTCCCTGCGGTCCAACAGCAACGCCCGTCGGCCGCCCGATGCGCGAACTTGCATCGCACGAAGGCTGAAATCCGGAAACGAAATCAGACCATTGCGTTGCCGGATTCGACCAGTTGACCGCGTGCTGCGGTGTGTCACCGTTCACCGGTACGAACGCAACGCGTGGCGCGACGTAACATCCGTTCGGCGAGTGCCATGACCCATGCAGCGCGACAAATGCGCCGCCCCAGTACTGCGAGGGAAACGCATGTGCGGCGCTTGCGTTTGAGGGATAAAATGCCGCGCCAATGGGTGTTTCGTATGCCGGAAAAACCACTCGTGGTGCAACGGTATTCGAACACTTCGCACCCGATACGTACGGCGTGTGATTTTCTTCACAATCCGGCCAGCCGTAATCCGCAACGCCGGTATGCGCGCTCACAGGATCGAAAAATTCATATGGATGTCCTTGGGGCAAATAGTCTTGACCCGCATCGCCGGCCCACAGCGTGCCGGTGTTCGCATTTACCGTTAAGGCGATCGCGTTGCGAATCCGGACGGCTTTTGCCGTCGTGCCGCTGCCGTCGAGCGACATCTGTTGAATCGTCGCACGTGTGCGATCGCTTTCAACACACGCGTTGCACGACGAACCGACGGAGGCAAACAATGCGTCCGATGTGACCGCTACGCTCGTCGTGGAATGACCCGAACCGCCGCCGGTTCGCACGGAAGCGATCTTTATGGGTGTTCCGTGTGCCGTCGTGTCGCCGATCGTATATGGAATCCGGTACACGCCGAATTGCGTTCCGACATAGAGCGCGCAGGATTGCAGCGAGAGCGCAACGCCGGCCGCCGGTGAATCGCCGAGCTGCGCGAATACGTGTGGTGTGGCGGCTTGATTTTCGGCGTTTTGCACGATGTACACGTTGCTTGTCGCCGTGCCGGCAAGCAGATCGCCGTTTGGTGTTGCCGTCAGTTCACGTGCTTGCGGCACGTTCGCAACGATGGCGATCGTGAATCCCGACGGAACGGAGAGTCCGCGAGCGGCCTGCGCGGGCGGCCCCGATGGAGTCGGCGTTGGCGCCGGCGTCGACGACGGCACGCAATTTGCCAGATGGGGCACGGGCGATGGAGCGGCGTTTGTTGCAGGTGCGGCGGTCGTTGTGGTCGCCATCGATGCTTCGGCGAAATAGCGGCGCGTCATCATACGATCATTATACCGCGCGCCGTGCGCAGGGATCGTGCGGGATTGTGCAGGACGCGTTCGGCACTTTGGACCGAGCGCAACGCAAACGCCGCAATCCGCTGATCGCCGCAGCGCTGGGCTGGGGACTCGACGCGTTCGATTTTTATCTCTACGTCTACGCGTTGCCGTCGATCTTGATAGCATTTCACGCGGGTCCCGCTGCGGGCGGTTTGCTGGCAACTTACACGCTGGTCGCAAGCGCGCTGGGCGGCGTCGCGATGGGCATGCTTGCCGATCGCATCGGACGCGCCAAGACGCTGATGATTTCGATCGCATGGTTCGCGGCGTTCACGTTCCTAAGCGGCCTAACGCAATCGTATACGCAGCTCGCGATAGTCCGCGCGTTGGAAGGTTTCGGTTTCGGCGGCGAATGGGCGGTAGGTGCGGCGCTCATTGCAGAGTGGTCGAAAGCCGAGCGGCGTGGACGCAATTTGGGATTCGTGCAGAGTGCATGGGCGATTGGATGGCTTGCCGCGAATGTTGTTTTTCAGATCGTTTCTTTGCTGGTGCCGCAGCAATTCGCGTGGCGCGTGCTGTTTTTCACCGGCATTCTCCCGGCACTTGCCGTGGTCTATGTCCGGCGCAACGTAAGCGATGCCCCGTCGTTTGAGCCGCAGCAGCGCTTCGCGTTTCACGCGTTGTTTACGGCAGAGCGTTGGCGCACCACGGCGCTGGCCGCGCTCCTCGCGTCGGGAGCACAAAGCGGATACTACGCCGTTTTTACGTGGTTGCCGACATACTTGCACTCTCAGCGTCATCTTGCCGCGGTGAGCACGGGAACGTTTTTGTATTTCGTCATCGCCGGCGCATTTGCGGGATATATCAGCGCCGGATATATCAATGATTCCATCGGCAGACGAAAAACGTTTGCCGTGTTTGCGGTCTGCTCGGCAGTGCTCGTGCCCGCGTACTTGCACTTCGTGACGGCGAATTGGCAGCTCTATGTTGCCGGGCCACTGCTCGGTTATTTTGCGTCGGGCATCTTTAGCGGCTTCGGGGCTTTTTTGAGCGAGCTATTTCCCTCGCACATCCGCGCCACCGCCCAAGGATTCTGCTATAACTTCGGACGCGGCGTTGCGGGGGCTGCTCCGGGCCTTATCGGGCTGCTATCGGCGCATGCGAATATCGGCGATGCGATGACCGTCGTTGCGGTAGTGGCTTACGGCACCGTGCTAATCGCCGCTGCGGCGCTGCCGGAAACGCGTGGCTTGAGTACGCCTGCTTCGCCCGGCTACAAGTGCGTCTAATCGTACGCAGTTTGCACTGCCTCAGGTTCGCTATGCGTGGTTTCCGACAGGAAACACGCGCCCACAAGTGCTATGTACTATATAGAACCGTGCCACAGTGCCATGTCGCTGATGTTTAGTCGCACGGTTAAGGGGGGGGATGTGTACACTGCAAGCGTTGTACCATCTCGCGCAAAACTCGTAGGCATTCTTCAGGCCCTCCCGGATTCAGAAACCGAACGTCTGGCGCCTTTTGTACGCCAGGTCGATCTTCCGCAAGGCCGTCAGCTGATCGCAAAAGGCGAAAAGATAGAATATGTGTGGTTTCCGCAGAGCTGCGTTACCTCGACCATCGTCAGTATGCCCGAAGGGCGCACGATCGAAGTCGGCGTTATGGGCTATGAGGGTTTGGTAGGGCTTTCGCTTTTATTCGGCTCGGCAACAAGCAGTACCACCGCGATCGTTCAGATCTCCGGAACGGCCGCATGCATGCGCGCGCAAGATTTCGTAGAGCAGATCGTGCGGCCTCGTTCTGAGGCGTATGACTCGCTACTGCGCTATAGCGACGTATTTTTCTCAATTCTCGCGCAAACGGCGGCGTGTAACGGATTGCACACGGTCGAACAGCGGCTGGCGCGCTTGATTCTCATGACGCACGATCGTATGCAGCGCGACGACATGCCGCTCACGCAAGAGTTTATTTCGTATATGTTCGGTGTGCGGCGCGCGAGCGTTTCAATTGCGGCAGCAGCGCTCCAGCATGCCGGAGTCATACGCTACTCGCGTGGGCGTATGATCGTCACCGACCGCGTAGGCCTTGAATCGCAAAGCTGTTCCTGCTATGACGTCGTGCGGCGCGTCGGTGAAAATTTGTACGTGAATCGCGCCGCGTAGTCGCGTCGCGGCGCGTTCTTTAAAAACTACAGTGGTGACTGAATGCCGACAGTTAGGACCGGCGGCATTCCCCAGCGGTCGATGCTGGAACGGTAGCGCGCCGAAAAGACGTTGCTCGCGCTTACCGCAATAGCCAGTCCCGGCGCAACGGGAATGAGCACGCGTGCGTCGCCGACAAGCGCGGTTCCCAGCGGTGCGCGATTGAGATCGTCGGCGTATGTTCGGCCCAAGTACGAAACGTCGATACCGGCTTGGAAGTGACCGGCCAGTGTCTGATAGGCGATCGTGCCGCTCGAACGCGGCACGAACTGCAACTGCTTACCAACGATGTCCGCAGGTCCCTGCGTTACGCGCGCGAGCTGCTGCGTGGCGTAGAACTCGATACGGTTTCGTGCGTTGAAGCCGTGCTCGAACGTAAGCGTCACGCCGTCGGTTTGCGTTTGCCGAATATTGCTGCGCTGCTGATTGCCCGCGTTGACCGTGCGGAACATAATCGCATCGCTGACCGCTGTGTGCCAGTAGTCGGCGCAAAGACGTGACGATCCGCTCGTCCAATCGGCGCCCACAGATGCGGTCCAACTGCGTTCGGCACTGAGCGCACGATTCGCATTGTATCTCACCGCCCCGATGACGTAGCTGCGCAAGAGCTCGTTTAAAAACGGCTCGCGAAAGCCCGTGCCGGCCGACGCGCGCACGTTCCACTGCGGCGTAAGCGCATAACGCACTGCCCCGCGCGGTAATACGACGCGGTCCAGACGCACGCCCAAAACGGTTTCCGTGCGATCGGACCGGAACGTTTCCTGAAGTGCGAAGCCGCCAAGGTTTTGCCGTCCAAAAACGCCACTTTGCAACGAGCCCGTAGGTCCATGCTGGTACGTTGCGCCACGAATCCAGCGGGCGTCGGCGCGAGCAGCAAAGCTCGAGCGCGCAGCGTCAACAGACCACTGAACGATCGTGCCGCTCTCCGTCGTTGGAACGTCCTGCACGTACCGAAGCGCGCCGGGCTTTGCCGGAAACTGGTCGGCGACGTTGACGATAAATGCATTGCGCGCAAAGAACGTCGCTGCGATAGCACCGCGATCTCGCGCGTGGTTGTAACGCGCACTGAACTGGTTCAGCCTGCGCGTCATACTGTAGTTTGCACGTCCCTCGTCTTGTACATCGCTAGCCACTCGCTCATCGATCCGCAGAACGTCGCTCGCGGAAACCTTGTACGAAAGCTGAACGTCCGCCATGCCGCTTCTCGAGATTGCCGCATGATCGCGCGCGCTGCTGTATTCGGACGGGAGATCGAAATACGATGCACGCTGCTGCTGCATCGCAACGGCTGCGCCAAGCCGCGGTGCGACGCCGGTGCGCGCATCGATCCATTCTTGCGAGTAGGCGTTCGAGCCGGCGTTTGCACCCGCCGCGGCCTGCGGAGTTGGACTGCTGAAATCCGGCGCGTACGTGTGAAGGTCCAGCACGCCGCCGATTGCGCCGTTGCCGTACAAGGCCGACCCTGCACCTTGAAGCAATTCCGCAAAAACGAGATCGCTGGAAGGATACGCTGTCCAATCGATCTGTCCGCCGAAACCGTCTTGCGCCGGCACGCCGTCAACGAGCACGAGACCGCGATCGCTCCCGGCGCCCGAGAATGACGCTCGCAGCTGCCCGTAATTGGTGAACGAGCTGTTGCTGCGCACCGGATCGAAGCCGGGCAGCGCGCGCAGCACCGCGTCGGTCGCCGGTGCCGCGCTAAGCCCGATCGTACTGCGATCGAGCGCAGCTGCCGCTACCGGAAGCGTATGTAAGCTTTGCGCCGATCCGGTTGCGACGTTGACCGAAACAATGACGGGAAGTTTCGGTCGCAGCGTGACGCGTTCGATTGCTGCGGTGATAACAACATCTGCGGGCTCGAAGCCGCCGGCAAGAACGTGCGCACGTACAGCGTCGAACGCTGCAGGCGCCTGCGCGGCACCGCGCGCATCGCTCGTAGCAACAACGGCGCGGCGAGCACCATCAACGAACGTAACCTGCGCGCTCGCAATGGCGGCGCCGTTCGTGCCGGAAACGAACAGGAGCGCGCCGGCGACGGCAATCAAGAGCACGCCATCACCTTTCCCAAGGCGATGAAGTTTTCACGCGATACGGATAACGAGCTTCCCGCGCGTGTGCTTGTCTTTACTCATGAGATCGGTGAGCGCGCGCGCCGCCTCGGACAGGTCGTATGTTTGAGGCACCTCGACGTGCAGGGTGCCATGCGCAGCCCGGCGCGCCAAATCATCGAGGTCGCCTTCTTCCGCGTGCATCTGAATGTACTTTACCGTGATGCCTGGCGGAAAGGCTCCTTGCGGCGGCCCATAAAGCGATGAAACCAGCGTTGCGCCGTCATTCATTGCTTGAACGTCTCGCACAAGTGCTTCTCCGCTGTTGACCACGTCTAAAATGACGTCCGCACCGCGCGGATACCGTTCGCGCACTTGGGCAATCGTATCGCCGGCCGTATAATCGATGACGTCGTTTGCCCCGAGGTCGCGTAAGTAGTCAACGTCGTCCGTGGTGCCCGTGGCAATCACTCGAGCACCTTGCGCTTTTGCGAGCTGCACTGCATATAGGCCGATGCCGCCGCTCGCGCCGATAATGAGGACCGTTTGTCCGCCTTGAATGCCGGCGGCGCGAAGCATTGTTTTTGCTGTGAGCGACGCTTCCGGGAGCGCAGCAGCCCGCTCGAAATCCAGTGGATCCGGCTTATGGGCGAGGCGTTTACCGGCAGCCGGTATGACGGCGTATTGCGCGAAGGCGCCACGGGGAAACATTCCGAGCAGCGCATCGTTTTTCTGCCAGCCCGTCACGCCCTCACCGACGTCCGTGACAATTCCACTGCCATCCATGCCTGGAACATAAGGGAACGAAATCTTCATGAAGTCTTTCGCCATTCCGGTTATGACTTTATAGTCGAACGGATTGACGCCGGCGGCATGCATGCGCACAAGCACCATGCCCGGCTGAAGTTTGGGCATGGCGATATCGCGGACGCGGCCGGTGCCGGGAGGTCCGTACGCATCGAACACCAACGCCTTCATCGTGGAAACAGCGGTCTTTTGCATTCTGATTTTCCTCACATGACGAAAGAGTTCGTTATCTTCGATCTCGACGGCACGCTTATCGAGAGCGAGCAGATTTGGGCTGACGTGCGGCAGCGCTTTACCGAACAACACGGCGGCAAGTGGACCGATCGTGCGCAGCAGAAGATGATGGGAATGCGCACGAACGAGTGGTCGTATTACATGCATGACGATCTCCGCGTGCCGCTGGATCCCACCGTCATCGCAGAGCGCGTTGTTGGCGGCGTCATCGCACGGATCTCTCACCAAGTGCCGATCTTACCGGGCGCGGATGCAGTCATCGAGCGGCTCGCCGGCGCGTTTACCCTTGGACTTGCAACCTCCGCAACGCTTGCCGTTGCGCGAACCGTGCTGGAGCAAACCGGCTGGAACGAGATCTTCCGCGTCGCCGTTTCTGCCGACGAAGTAGCACGCGGAAAACCGGCGCCCGACGTGTACTTACGCGCACTCGAGCTGCTCGGCGCCGATCCGGCGCGTAGCGCCGCCGTCGAAGATTCCGCAAACGGCATCAGCTCCGCGCGCGCCGCGCACCTAGCGGTAATCGCCGTTCCGAATCGTGCTTATCCGCCGGACGCTACCGCACTTTCACGCGCCTCGCGGATCGTTGAGAATCTCGACCAAATTCAGGCCGCAACGATCCGCGAGCTCGTACATGAATCAGCGCGCTAGCGGAACGGCCGGCTGATGCAGTTTGAGCGCGAGCGTTATCCACGCGAAGCCCGTGAAGACGAAGTTCACGCCGACGGCAAAGCCAAGAAACCAGATTGCCGACGTCGGCCACTGCGTCCAAAGCAGAAGACCCAGCACGACGGCTAGCAACCCGCTAAACGCGGCCCACCCGTAGTGCGGAAACTGCGCCCAGAGCGAATAGACAAGCCTGAAGATACCGCTGAACATGAGATAGAGTGCGAGTAAAAGTGTCACGGTCAGTGCGCCGGCAATCGGGTGTTGGATGAGCATGAAACCGACGAACACTTCGAGCGCGCCGAACAGCAAGTACAGCAGAACGTGCCCCGCGCCGCGCGCTTGGAACGCCGCCGCCAGTTGCATAAGACCGGCGACGAGCAGAAAAACGCCGAGGGCGTAAATCGAGGCCAGCGTTCCTATGCCTTCATACACGATGAGCGCGATGCCGAGAATGATTAGACCAATGCCGAGCGCGAGAAACCAGCCCCAATCTTTGCGGGCAGCTTCGATCGACGCGCTCATTTCGCTAACAATGGTATTCATAGCGTTACCTCATACGCCCATTTTTAGTGCGTTGCTGTGAGTTTGCGGGCGGGTGCTTTGATAAACTCGAGAAGATCCTTATTCAATCGATCTTTGAGCGTCGTGGCAAGGCCGTGCGGCGCGCCTTCATAGACTTTCAACTCTGCGTTCGGCAGCAGCTTCACCGAGAGCAGCGCGGACGCTTGAATTGGGACGATCTGATCGTCGTCGCCGTGGATCAGCAAAACCGGAATGTCGATCTTCTTGAGATCTTCGTGAAAATCGGTTTCCGAAAATTGCTTGACGCAGTCGTACTCGGGTTTCAGTCCGCCAAGCATGCCTTGAAACCAGAAAAAATCGTGCACGCCTTGTGAGACCTGCGCGCCCGGTCTGTTCGCGCCGTAGAACGGGATGCTCAAGTCTTTCCAAAATTGCGAACGGTCGGCCAGCACGTTCGCACGAATTCCATCGAATACGTCGATCGGCTGACCGGCTGGATTCGACGGCGTCTTGAGCATGAGCGGCGGTACCGCGCCGACGAGCACGGCTTTTACAGCGCGCTGCGTTCCGTGCCGCGCAAGATAGCGAACGACTTCGCCGCCACCGGTTGAATGCCCGACGTGAACGATGTTTTTCAATTCTAGCGTGTCAACGATCATTGCGAGATCGTCCGCAAAGGTATCCATGTCATTGCCGTTCCAAGGTTGAGCCGAACGGCCGTGTCCGCGGCGATCGTGAGCGATGCAGCGGTATCCTTGTGAAGCTAAAAACAGCATCTGATCTTCCCAGGCATCAGCGCTGAGAGGCCATCCATGGCTGAACACAACGGGCTGACCTGTTTGCGGACCCCAGTCTTTGTAATAGATCTCGGTTTGATCGGTGGTCCAAAGCGTTGCCATATCAGTTCCTTCCGGGCGCGAACGGCGCCGCAGCAAAATGCGAACTGCTGGCTGGAAATGTGCCGGATATGCAGAGCTCAAGGCTACACCGCGCGCCCGCAGTTGTCGCCAGCCAGGCGAGCGTCGGGTCGATAACGCTCTTTAGCGGCGGGAAGCGCTTACGCGTTGTTCGAGATAGCGCCGTTCGGCCGGACTGCGCGCGAGCGATGCAGCCTGCTCGAAATGCACTTGCGCACTGCGTGCATCGCCCGCTTGGAGCTCGAGCTGCGCGAGTGCTGCGGGCAAAAACGGATATGATGCCAGACGCGCGCTTTGCGCGATTGCGTTGATGGCGTCAATGCCGTACTGCGCGCCGTCTTTTTGCGCGAGCGCAATTGCGCGGTTGAGATCCACGATCGGCGATGGGCTAATCTGCGCCAGCAGATCGTAGAGCCACACAAGCCGCGACCAATCGGTTTGGGCGGCGGTGGGCGCGCTCGAATGCACGGAAGCGATTGCTGCTTCGATGTGATAATCGCTCACCGCCGTGCCGCTCGCCGCGCGATCCAGTAATGCATTACCGCGAGCAACCAGCGATGCGTCCCAAAGCGAACGATCCTGATCGGCAAGCGAGATGAGATCGCCCTGGCTACTCACACGGGCCGGCAAGCGCGCAGCGTTGAGACACATCAACGCGGCCAGTGCAAACGTTGGGGGGCCGGCGGTGAGATCTCGGTCGAGCAGCATCGTGCACAAGCGTATCGCCTCGCGGCAAAGCTCCGCACGCACTGGCGCGTGCGTCGATGCGCCGTGGTATCCTTCGTTGAAAAGTAAATAGAGCGCGCGCAGAACCGCCGGTAATCGCGCGGGCACATCGCGTTCGCTCAGGTCGAAGAGCTGATGCGATGCAGCGAGCACTTTCTTTCCGCGTTCGATGCGTTTCTCCATGGCAGAACGTTTGGTGAAGAACGCGCTTGCAATCTCGCCGATCGAAAAGCCGCAAACCAGATTCAGGACCAGCGCAACCTGCGTGGGTTCGGTGATGTGCGGATCGCAGCATGAGAACATCATGCGCAGCTGATCGTCCTCGATCGCTTCGGCGTTAAAAAATCCGCCGACTGTGGCGGACATCGTCCATTCGCTCTCCAGCAGGCGCCCCAGTTCGGGCATCAGGTTGCGCGCGGTGCGTTCGCGCCGCAAGACGTCGATGGCGCGGTTTTTCGCCGATGTCATCAGCCACGCCGACGGATTTGGGGGCACGCCGCGCAGCTTCCAAACGTCAAGCGCCCGGCAGAAGACGTCTTGCGCGACGTCTTCTGCCAGCGTTAGATTGTCGAGCCCGAAGATGCGCGTGAGCGCCGTTACGATGCGCCCGGATTCGCGCCGGAAGAGCCGCTCTTCGAGTTGCACTACATCATCATGACAGGCCGTACTTCGACGAGTCCGTCAAACTCCAAAATCGGGCAACCGCCGGCGAGCTCGGCGGCCTGTGCGAGATCTTTGGCTTCGATGAGCGTATAGCCACCGACAAGGTCCTTCGATTCGGGATACGGTCCGTCCGTGATAGCACGATCTTTGCCGCGCACCACTTTGCCGTCCACCTCGAGCGGCTGGCCTTGATCTTTGATGTGCCCTTTTGCGGAGAGGTCTTGCAGCCACTTGACCCACCGTTGCATCTGCTTTTCACCTTCGTCGGGAGACTCAGCACGACGGCCGCCACGATACAAATAGACAAATTCACTCATGATTGGTTCCTCCTTTTGGAACATAGACGTTCCAGAAGCTGGAAATCCGACATCGCATGCGGTTCGGATGAACGACGGCCTTTCCCCGCGTGGGAGCGCTCGGTTATACTACGTGCATATGCAATCCAGCAAACTCTATGCCGGCGGGGCGGCGCTTATACTGGCGGCGATCGCTTTATCCGGATGCAGCAAAAACAACAACACAACACCCCCTACCGTTCAGGTCGCAAATATCTCCGGCGATTACTGCGTGCCGTCTGCCGGCTGCCCGGCGACGTGGCAAGATGCGCAGTATGGTGCAGCTACGGCCGTGAGCGCGAGGCTGGCACAGCACGGATCGTCTGCGGGCGGCGCGATGACGGGCACATTCGGATCTACGGGTCTGACCGCGCAATTGGTGCTTTCAGTGACAACGGCAAATGCGGTGAGCGGCACGATCGTTGTCGATTTCCCAAATCAAGGCGTGTTCGCGAATCAAACGTGCACGTTTAGCACGACCGGTACGTATACGAACAATAACGGCAATGCAAGTCTAACCGGATCGTATACAGCCGTTACGGGCTGCTCGGGTGACAGCGGAACATACGCGCTTACGCAAAGTTGCACGGACACCGTTACCGTAGCGGGCCCGCGGCGTCCGATGACACTTCCGCCGAAGTGCTGAGTTTAGTTTGATACAATTGCGAGCGCTTCATCCTCGCTCCAAAGCGGCGTTGCTCCCGCAGTGGCCTGGCTACCCTGCGGTTGCAACTTGCCCTCGATGAATCGGCAGACGTTGCTTAGCGCGAGCGTATCGTCGGCTTCCGGTTGCCAACCGAGATCGCGCATCCGCGACACTGAGTACTGAAAGAGTTGTAAGGCCTCGCGAGGATTGCGTTCGGCGTGAAACGGTGCGGAGAATGCCAGTGCTGCCGCGCGGCGTAAGCGATCCTGGCTGCTGCGTGCAAGGTTGACGGCGTTTTCGGCATGCGGTCTGGCTTCATCGAAACGGCCGAGCGCCAAAGCCCATCCGGTGATGTCCAGCTCGATCTCAAGTAACGCATTGCCGTCCGCGCACGCGAGCGCGTCGAATCCGAGCTCGAGGGCACGTTCCAGGCGGCCGACGCCGGCTTCTCTGCTGGCCCACCATCGCAACACCATGGAGATTTCCTCGGGGTCATGGCTGTCCCGGGCAACGGTGAGCGCCTGCGCAAAATACTCGCGCGCTGTGTCAATGTCGGCATCCGGAAGCGAATATGCGCAACGTCGCAGTACGGCTACGAGTACTCTGGCTTCACCCAGCAATCGCGCACGGCGTATTGCCTCCGCGGCAGGCTTGCGCGCTTCGTCGAACCGTTTGCTGCGTGCATACAACTGCGCTGTTTGCGAAAGCGAACGAATGAGGCCGCGTTCGTCCGCGGTGGTTTGATACAAAGTAACGGCACACTCTGCGTTGGTGAGTGCGTCGTTGTTCTGTGCGAGGTTGTTGTACATCATCGACATCACGTAGTGAATGCGCGCCGCGGTCTGCGCTCGTACATCCGGCACCGCAAGCGCCGCGTTGCACCAGCGCAGCCCTTCTCCCAGCAAATCCAAACGCAAGAACACCGGCGCGCAGTCAGCTGCCATTTGCGCACCGGTTTGCCGGTTTCCGTCGCGTTCCAGCGTCCACGCCAGTGCTGCGCGGAAGTTATCGATGTCGGGCGCGAGGCGATCGAGCCAACCGCGTGGCATGCGCGAGTCGAATTCGTGGTACGCGTGCGCCGCAACCGCGGCGAAATGCGCAGTGTGTTGCTCGCGCGCCGGGATTATCTCATGCGCCTGCGTTGCCTTTTGCGTTGCGAATTCGCGGATCGTTTCCAGCAGCCGGTAACGCGTCGAAACGCCTACGGTGACGTTGAGCAGCGATTTATCGGCGAGCGAGGTCATGACGTCGAGAACGTGATACTCATCGCATTCTCCACCTCGCGCGCACACCGCCGCCGCGGCCGCGAGCGAGAAGCTGCCGCGAAAAACGCCTAAGCGCCGGAACAGCGACTGCTCTTCAGCAGTGAGAATTTCGTAACTCCACTCGATCGTCGACGCAAGGGTCTTTTGGCGCGGATCGGCGGTGGGTGCGTCCTCGCGAAGCAAACGGAAGCGCTCGTCCATGAGGCTGAGCGTTTCTTCAACACTCAAGGCACGCGCACGCGCAGCTGCCAGTTCGATCGCCAGTGGAATGCCGTCCAAATGCTCGCAAATATTGCGGATAACCTCGCCGTGCTGCGCCGGATCGAAACCCGGTGATACGGCTGCCGCACGCTGAGCAAAGAGCTGTATCGCGGCCTCCGTCCGCATCGCGCCCAACCGGTAGAGCTGCTCGCCGTGCAGATGCAACATCTCGCGGCTCGTGATAAGAAACGTGATGCGCGCAGAGTTAGCGCGAATATGTTTGATCGCCGCGGCTGCATCGGCGAGAACCTGTTCGCAATTGTCGATTACAATCAATGCATGCCGCTCCGAGAGGAACTCGACCAGCCGCTTCAGCTCGCCACCCGGTTCTGCCGCACCGCCTCCGAGCGCTGCAAGCATTGTTGGAACAACGAGCTCGCCGTTCGTAAGCGGTGCAAGATTGACGAACCACGCTCCGTGCTCGAAACGGTTGATGGTGTCCGCAGCACATCTGAGCGCAATGCTGGTTTTTCCGACGCCGCCGGGGCCGGTAATCGTGACGAGCCGCGATTGTTCCAGAGCGGCTTTGATCTCGGCAAGCTCGCGATCGCGTCCGATGAGCACCGGCAGATCGCTCGGAATATTGTTCGGGACAGTCCGCCCGCGCGGACGTAGCAGTGGGTCCAGCATGACCAATGCGGCTGCGAGATCGCCTGCAAGGCCTGTAAACATCTGCGTCTCGTCCGCGTCGAAATCGCCGTACTTACACTGCACGCTAAGGAATCCGATGAGCTCGCCCGCAGCTGTCATCGCAAACGCATGCGTACCGGGAGCACACGATTTCAGCTGCGCAGGATGTGCGGGCGCACCGCTCGAGCGTAGCCGCACGGCAAGCGGATCGTCATCGCAAACGTCTTGCGCGCCCTGCTCAAACGATGACGCTTCGGCGCGGAAACTCTCTCGCCGAAGGTAGATCGCGCACGCCGCCGCTTCGAGGTGATGTTCCACCGCTTCGATAACGCGTCGCAGCAGCTGTGGGGCGTCGTTGAACGAACTGAGCTCGCGGCGGAATTTTTGCATCGCCACAAGCGCCTGCCTTTTGCGCTTATGAAACGCCGCTTCGACGGCTGCTTCGACGCGCTGGTGAATCGGACGGAAAATCAACGTCGCGATCACGACGATCGTAATCTCAATCGCCGTGCTTGCTGCTCGAGAGACCTCAGAGACGAACCGCTCCGTCGCCCATTCTGCAAGCGCGAAGAGCAATACGACGCCTGTCGTCACCAGCGTCAGGGCGTAGGCGCGAACCCGTTGGCTTAGACCGGGGCGGGTTCTTTTCATATGGAACCGTTAGGTGGCCCGCTCTGCGTTCCTACCGCCGAATGTGTTCCCCGGTCATTCCAAGGCCGTTCTTCATTGATTAATGCGCGCCATATACTATGTGACTCCGGCGCTGAGGAGGTTTTCCAGATGGCGGCATTGGCTATTCTCAAACGTCACGTTGCGGTGCTCCAGCCCGAGAGCATCCCGTATACGGTCACGCTTCAAGGCAAACTGGATGTCTCCAATCGCGAAGAAACGTGCCAACGGCTTCAAGCGCTGGCGTCCTGGCGTTTCGGCATTGTCGATCTTTCCGATGTTGAAAGTATGGATGCCGCATTTATGGGGCAACTCGCGGGCATTCGCCGGCAAGTGCGCCGGCACCACGGGACGGTCGTTTTAGTGGCGCCTACGCCGGCAATTCGCAACGCGCTGGTGCTGGTGCGATTCGACCAATTGTTTCCGCTATGTGCGAGTATCGCCGACGCGTACGCCTATATTGCCGCGCGCGATGGAGCGTTACTGTAGCGTAGCGCCCGGCGCGCTTTCTCGAAGGCCGCCCGAATTGCGAATTCGGGATCCCCGTACGCCGGATCGGCGTTCGCGCATGTTTGAATGAAGAGTTCTTCACGTACAGCACTCAGAGAGATATGAAGGCGGTATGGTGTGCCCGTCAGCACGACGCGGCAGCCGACGATGTTCGCTAGGTCTTCGAGCTGTTCCACCTCTTGAGCGATGAGGCGGTCGAGATGCGCGGCGGGTTCGATGCCGCGGTACGAAATGCGAAGCGGGACGGCCATGTCTATATCTCTCTCATCCTAGCGAGACCTTGCTAAGTAGTCTCCGGAGTGTGCCACAGCCCTACCGCAAAGCGTGAGAAGCTTTTGGGAAAGCGGTTGACGCGATACCCGCTTGCCCGCCGTGCTGACAAAGCACCTTATTCAGACGGCGCGTTTCAACGATACTTAAAGCAAATGGTATTTCGTGAACGCGCGCCGCACGTTCGTGCGGGTTTAATGACGCCGGTGGTTCTCATTGGCGCGATGATGTCCGGAGTAACGGGTCCCGCACTGGGCGAGTCCGGCATTGCATTTGCCGGCGGCATGCTCGTTCACGGGCGGCTGCGCGGATATTTTCGGTGGCTGCATTTCCGCCGCGGCGCGGGTGCGCTCTGGATACAGGGCATTCACGCGCTGGCGCGCGGCCTCGTCGTGATGTTGCTGTGTTACATCGGCTGCGCGCTCGCAGCTCAGGCGGCATCGCTGCTGCACTCACCGGGCGCCCAGCTGTGGCTTCAGGCGTTATGGTCGGGGATTCTGATCGATTCGATGCTCGTCGTCGACGACGAAGATCAAGGGCGGCGCCGGCGCCGCGCATCGAGTTCGAAACTGCGCAATGTGTTCACGCCTTCTCCGGTGGCGGTTCCCGTTTAGCTCGTTACCAGAGCGCACCATCGTCGATAAGCAAATAGAGAATCGGCCCGAAACCCCAAATCAAGCTCACGATAAACCACACCAGTTTGCGGTTGCCGTCCATGTTGCCGCGGCCGGCGAGGTTAAGCCACATCAAGATCATCGCGACCGGGTGCAGCACGATCGAAACGATCACTTCGAGCAGTAACTTCATGCGCTTACTTTACCAGAGGCAAAAAAGAAGAAGGGCCGTGTCCAACGGCCCTTCGTTTTAAATCTCACCGGTCGTGCTGCGTGAACCGCCGCTCGGGCGGAACGTGCTGCGGAATTCGCGCACGGATTGCGTAAGCAACTGTTGCTGCTCGGGCGCGGCGCCCTTCTGAAGATGCGGAAATGCCTTTCCTTCTTCGTCCTCGATGTGCTCCAGCACAGCTGATTGGAACTTCTTGGCCTTCGTCGCGAAGCCGTCGTCCTGGCCTTCCTTGAGCATCGTGTCAAGCTCGAAAAGCAGAATGTCCGCCTCGGCCGTCTCGTTGTAGAGTTTGAGAGATTCGGCTTTCTTATGTGCGACCTTGTTGAGCGCCGGATAAACCAGATTTTCTTCCGTCGCATTGTGAACGGTGAGAAGTTCTTTAAGCTCGTTTAACGCCTGCATGCGCTCTTGCGGTTGCTCAACTTGCGTTAGGCGGGTGAGCATCTGTTTGATCGTGTTATGGTCGTTGATCAGAATCTCGACGGCGTCGCCGCCGCGTACATCGCTAGTGTTGGTCTGCATGGTTGTCTCATTCCCATACGCGGCACAACAGTAAAGGGCAGGCAGACGCCTTATCGGCGCGAACGGCCCGTGCATGATTGCCGCGCAGCGTCCGAGCGAGCGACCGTCTTTCGAACCGCGTTGGGCGCTGTATGCCGCAATCCTGTGTTCGGGAATGGGGTTGCTCGACGGCACGGCAACGAATGTCGTGTTGCCGCTCGTTCAGCGCGAACTGCACGCGGATAGCACGGCGCTCCAGTGGGTCGTTCTTGGATATACGCTGTTTCTTTCAGCATTGATGTTGATCGGCGGCGCACTGGGCGATCGCTTCGGCAGAAAGAAAATGCTTGAAGTCGGCGTCGTTATTTTTACGCTATCTTCCGTCGCATGTGCGCTCGCACAGGACGCCGTGTTTCTGGTAGCGGCGCGATGCATTCAAGGCATCGGCGGCGCGCTGATGGTACCCGAAAGTTTGGCGCTGATCTCTGTTGCATACCCGCCGGACAAGCGCGGTGGTGCGATCGGAACGTGGTCTGCGGCAATTGCTCTTGCGGCCGCCGTCGGGCCGATTCTTGGCGGGTGGCTTGCGCAGGTTTTTTCTTGGCGCGCGATTTTCTACATGAACGTGCCGCTTGCGGTCGCCTCGCTGCTGATTCTGCGCCTGCGTGTGAGCGAAAGTCACAACCCGGAGAGCCGCCATCTCGATATTGTGGGAGCGACCTGCGTTACGGTTGCGCTGGGATTCGCCACGTGGGGACTCGACCGCATTCCGCAGCATGGCGTCGACTTGGAATCGCTGCTTTCAATTGTTGCCGGGCTCGTACTGCTGGTCGTGTTTTTTTTCATCGAGGAACGCTCGCCCGAACCGATGGTGCCGATGCGCCTCTTCCGTTCGCGCCAGTTTACCGTGGCGAATATCTATACGCTGGTCATGTACGGCGCAATCGGTGCAGTGATGTTTTTTTTGCCGTTCGATCTGATCAACGTGCGCGGTTATGCACCGTCGGCGGTCGGGGCTGCGATGTTGCCGCTGATCGTTATCATGACATTGTTTTCGACGCTTGCGGGCCGCCTTGCGCAACGTATCGGGTACCGCATTCCGCTCGTCGCCGGTGCCGTTATTGCGGGCGCCGGCTTTGCGCTCGTCGGCCTATCCAATCCGCATGCCTCGTATTGGGCCGGATTGTTTCCGGCGTTCGTACTGATGGGCATCGGCATGACGACATTCGTTGCGCCGCTCACGACAGCCGTGATGACCAGCGTCGATGCGGACAACGTGGGCGCAGCGTCGGGCATCAACAACGCCGTCGCGCGCGCAGCGGGACTGGCCGCCATTGCCGTGGGCAGCATTCTGATTGTTTTCGCCGGAGCGCGAGCGTATGGTCACGATGCGCCCAGAAATGCACTGGTCACGGCGCAATTTCCCGCGGGTGCGGATGCCGCCGCAACGGCGCATCTGCATGCCGCGTTCAGTGTCGCCTACACGGACACGATGGTCGCGTGCGGCATCGCCGCGTGCATCTCCGCTGCGCTGGCATTGCTTCTGGCTCCCGGAACGAGCGTTGCGGAAGCCTAAGGCGCTGGTTTCCTGGAGTTCGGGAAAAGACAGCGCATTCGCGCTCTATGAGGTGCTGCGCGAAGGTGCGTTTGACATCGCCGGTATCATAACGACCGTCACGGGGAGTTTCGATCGCGTTTCCGTTCACGGCGTGCGGCGCGCACTGTTGGAGAAGCAAGCTCGCGCGCTCAATATTCCGGTCGAGCAAATCGAAATTCCGTATCCGTGCAGCAACAGCGAGTATGAACGGTGCATGGCTGAGGCGCTCCGGACAATCACGGTGCGCGAGGGCGTTACGCACGTTGTTTTCGGCGATCTGTTCCTTGCCGATATTCGCGCCTACCGGGAACGGCAAATGGCGCAGCTCGGTTTACAATGCGTCTTTCCGTTGTGGCTTCGCGATACGCATTCGCTTGCGCGCGAAATGATCGCTAGCGGCATCGAAGCCCGTATCGCCGCGGTGAACGCGGCTCGATTGGATCGCTCGTACGCGGGGCGGATGTTCGATGATGCGTTTCTGGCCGATTTGCCCGCGGACGTCGATCCGTGCGGCGAGAACGGCGAGTTTCATACGTTCGTCACGAATGCGCCGATGTTCGCTGCGCCCATCGCGGTGCAGACCGGTGAGATCGTACAGCGCGACGGCGCCTTCTACGCCGACTTGCTTTAGTTCGGCGTGGATGCGGCGGCGGTCGCGGTTGCTTTGCTTTGCAGCAGCGATCCGATCGGTGCGGAGCTGTATAAGAAGATTCCGTTGGAGACGTAACGCTCGGCGCTGTCATCCGAAGGCATGTTATGCAAGGTCGCTTCCACATCGCCGGGCGAACGCGCAACGAGCGTAACGGAACCGCCGGAATCGAGCGCCATCGCGTCGGTGACGCCGAAATCTTGGAGCAGCTTCCCGAACTCGGGACGCGTCATGCCTACCGAACGTTCGGGATGGCGGCCGTCGACCGCAACCATGATGAGCGTTTTGTCGGGCAGCACGCCAAGTGCATCCACGGGCCAGCGCACGTCGCGCTCATCCGGCGCGGGAGCATGCGGGTCTTCAAACCATTTGCCGTTGCGTAACAGCAGTGGTCCTCCGCCGATGCCGGCGACGGCTCCCGGCACGAGCGGCGCGATGTGATAATCGAGGTGTATGAGTGAGCCCCGCGCGGGCAGCGTTTTCAGTTTCACCGCGGCCCCGAGGGCAACGCCGAAACGAAGCGGCGAGGGCACGGAATCGGTGCTGACATCCACCACGCGATACGTGTTGCGCCGTACGTACGCGAGCGCCAAGAATCGCGCGCCCGGCGCAGGCGGCAGTTCGCGCCCGAAATCCGGCGTGATAACGGTGACGTAACCGAGCGGCCAATTATTGTATTGCGTAACGGGGAACTCGCGCTCGCCGATGCGCAGCGTGCCGCGCAGTTTGAATTCATCGAAGTACACATTGTTGTTGCGGTCGATGATCAGCGACTGCCGGTCTGTGGGACCGCGCAAAAGCCGTCCGGACTTGATGAACATGCCTTGCGGCTGGTACGTGCGCGCAATATCGAAGTAATCGCCGTTCAATCCGGCAATCGCGTGTGTGCGGATGGCCATGTCGGAAGTGCGCTCACCCTTCGAGATCAAATGATCGCCTGAAAGGGCGGTGTCGAAGTGCAGCGATTTCTCGTGCGGATCGATCGTGACGAGTTGCACCACGCGCGGTTGCTCATCCAGGCGCATCGCGTACTGGCCGAAGGCGACGCCGGGTGCGTTGGCTTCGAGCTTGATCCAGCGCAGATTCGCTGTGGGCGAGATCATGTCGTAGACGCGCGCAACCGCGCGCATATTCTTCGTGCCCTCTCGCAGCGCGCGGTTCCAATTGCGCACGTCGTGCACTTCACCGGCGATTTGCACCGGGATGTCGTCGATGAAGCCGCTGAGGTTGCGCGTTGCCACACCGTCGGCGGAAAAAACCACCATGCCGTGCACGCCGTGGAGTTTGTGATCTTGGTACGAGCCGTCGGCCTCGCGTAGTCCGAACGAGCCGGAGGTGCCCAGGTCCAGTTCGAGGTCGACGTCGTGCAGCAGGCCTGCGGTGAACGCGATGCTTGAGGGCGGCAACAGCGCCCATACCGGCGCGAGGGGCAGCTTTGCAGCGTGGATGTGACCGGCGCTGAAGGTTAATGGATATGCCTGCGCCCCATCGGTCGCCGCCGCGGTTCCGTCCAGAAACAGCGTGTCGTTCGCCGTCGCTACCGTTCCATTAAAGGCATCGATCCGAAGCGGCGGCGCGCTGGATCCGCTTCGTGCGAGCGTGAGCGATCCGTTCGATACGCTCGCGCTCACGTTGCGCGAGACAAACATGCCGACGCCGCCGCGCAGCGACCGCATGCGGCGCAGCGTATCGCGTCCCAGCACGATCGATCCTGAGGGCCCCTCGATCGCAACTTGCGTCTCATCGCCCTTGCGCGTCACGCGCACGCTTTGCGCGGTGAACTTCGCATCGCCCGATGCGGCATCGATGCGAACGCCATCCAAAACGAGTGCGCCCGCGTCGTGATGCAATGACGCGATGTGCAGGCTGCCGCCCGTAATGGCGCGGAACGTCAGTTCGTAACCGAAACGCTGAATCTGCGGTAAAGCAACGCCAAAGACGAGCGCCAGCAAGAAAAGCGCCGTACCGCAAACAACTACACGTCGAATGGTCAAGTGGGTCCTCGCTTTAATTGGGCTGGTTTGTTGTCCTCAGGTTGCGTCGAACGCGCACAAACCATACGTTGCCGTGATTGTGTGGCACGACGTTGTGCCGGCAAAGGAAGTGTGGTTCGACACTACGCTCGATACGTTTCGCACGCAGCTCGAGAGCATCAAACGGGGCGGCTATCACGTCGTCACGCTAGAAGCTCTGCGCCGCCACTTAGAGCGCGGCGCGCCGCTCCCCTCTCGTCCGCTCGTGTTAACTTTTGATGATGACGGTCACGGCATTTTTGAAAACGCCTACCCGTTGCTTGCTCGCTATCATTTTCCGGCGACGGTCTTCGTGCACACCAATTTCGTCGGCCGCACGACGCATTCGAAGCGGCATAACACGTGGGCGCAGTTGCAGCAGATGTCGCACAGCGGGCTGATAACGATTCAAAGCCAAACCGCGAATCATCCGCCCGACCTGCGCGCGCTTTCAGATAGCGACGTGCGTCACGAATTGCAACTCTCGCGCAGTTCACTTCAATACCGCCTTGGGCGCAATCACCAGATTTATGCCCTGGTGTATCCGGAAGACAATTACGACGAACGCACGGAGCGCCTTGCATACGAAAACGGCTACGAGATGGCGTTCACCGAGGATTGGGGCAATGCCGGCGATTCGGACAACTTGCTGGCGATTCACCGCTACTCTGCGCTCACGCGCTTCGATCAGGCGCTCCAAGATGTAGCACGCGGCGCGGCGCCCTAAAAAACCGCACCGGCGCGGTATTGACAATCCAAATAGTTTCCAATATGGTTATATAACCAAATGGCTAACTATTTCGGAGAATCGCATGAGCACCGACTTTTTGCCCCGGCGAAAGAGATGAATACGGATCTCGACGCGGTATTTGCCGCGCTCTCCGATCCGACGCGAAGACGTATCGTCGAACGGTTGGCGCGACGACCGCTCACTGTCGGCGAAATCGCATCGGAATTTACCCTGACGCAACCCGCAATCTCCAAGCACGTGCGCGTGCTCGAGAACTGCGGCCTGTTGGAACGAACCATTGAGGGGCGCGTGCATTACTGCACGCTCTCGCCGCAAGCGTTTCAAGACGCATTGCAATGGATCGAGCGCCAGCGCCGCTATTGGAACGGCGCGCTCGACCGCCTGGAAAAATTATTGACGAAAACGGCCGAAGAGAAGAGGAAGAAATGAACCAAGCTACAGTTCCTGCGCTGGTGATCCGCCGCACGTTCGAAGCTCCTCCGCAAGCGGTGTTTGCCGCCTGGACGACTCCCGCTATGATGATGCAGTTTCTTGCGCCCGAGGACGGGTCGATCAAAGACATCAAACTCGACGTGCGCCCCGGCGGCGCGTACACCGTCGTCTTCGGCATGCCGGATGGCGAAGACTGGACCGTCGGCGGCGTTTATAAGGAAGTGTCGCCGCCGAACCGCTTGTCAATGACGTGGCGCTGGGTTGAAGACGATCCGAAAGACGAGCGGGACACATTTCTGAGCTTGCAGTTCAATCCGCACGGTTCAGGCACAGAACTGGTCCTGACACATGAGAATCTGCGCAGCGAAGAATCGCGCGAAAGCCACGACAGCGGCTGGAATGCGTTTCTCGACAAACTGGCGGCTACGCTGTCGTAGCGGTGCAGGTGTCATGGTGAGGTATCGATACCTCACCTTGACACCGCCCATAACTGGGAAGGCATGCCGTGCGAGACGATCTGGCGTTCGAAATGCATACCGATCTTGCGCATGATGTTTAACGAGGCGATGTTCTCGCATCGCGCGACCGCGTGCAATTGGTGGAAGCCGCGAGCAAAAAAATCTTGCAGCATCGCATTAGCCGCTTCCGTGCCGTAACCACGTCCCCACTGCGTGCGAGTGATGAGCCAGTCGGCTTCGAAACGCACGCCGGGAACGCCGCTCTCGTGAAAGCCGCAATGTCCAATTACGTTCCCACCGGCCTTTTCGAACACCGCGCGGTTGCCGTAACCTTTCTCCTCGTAGCCGCGAACGATCTGCCGCAGGGAGTCGGCGATTTCCGCCGGTGTGAACGTGCGCCCGGAGCCGAAGAAACGCATTGTTTCAGCATCGCCGTAGATGTGATCCGTTGCGCCGGCATCGTCTAGCGTCCACGGCCGCAAAATGAGGCGCGCGGTTTCGATACGCGTTACTTCCAAATGTTGGCGATCGTGTGAGCGTGTCGCGCATTTCCGGTGTACGGCAAGCCGTACATCGCTTCCAGTGTGCGCAAGAACGTGTAGTGGTTTACGTTTCGAGAATACCGTCCCGCCTTGACCATCGGACCGGTAAAGATCATCGGAATCGAATTGTCAGAGTCGTACCCTTCGTCCCACGTGAAGATCACCAGCGTGTCGTGCGTCTTTGCCCAGGCGATCAGCGGGCCAACGTGCTGCTTTGCCCACGCATCCGCGGTCTGCACCGTACCGTCTTCGATATCGTGCATATCGTTCTGAACGTTCGGAACGATGAACGAAACGGTCGGCAAATTTTCATACTTGGGAAATGAGGTTAGCGGCAAATTGTCGTTCGCGGGCACATTGGTAAAGAAAACCCACGGATTGTGTTTGCGAGCATAGGGACCGGCCCAGCATACGGTAGACCCCGGCGCCGGTAATCCTTCCGAGTATCCGGCAAACGTGAAGTGCGCGGCGATAAGTTCGCTCGCCAAATTGGGAGCGCCGGGATCGATGCCTTCGGCGGGGCAATCGTCGCCGTTTGTGTTCGTGATGCCCGCGAACATGGCAAAGTAATTCGGCAGGCTTGGATGCGTGACGCCGTGCGCATCGGTGAAGAGCGCACCATCGCGCGCGACGCCTTGCAAGAACGCCGCGGCATTAGGCTGCATGACGACCTGCGCGAGTGTATGGTTTTCCTCCACCACGACGACCACGTGCGCCGGACGCGGTAAGCCGGTTATGCGACGCTGCTGCGCTTTTGGCGCCGGCATTGCCAGGTGCGGCGCGCCGTGCGCGGCGCAAGCGCTGCATGCGGCCAAAAACAGCATTGCGACCCAAGAGACAAGCAAGCTACGCGGCATCTGCGGCAACTACCCGGATGCGGCGTTGCGCGCCTGCTTGGGCCAAAAGTCTGGACGGCTGCGGCTAGCGGGTCGTTTGGCCGCCCGGTCTAGGGGTGAATAAGAGGCCGAAGAGGTTTTCACTTTGGGTAACGCCGTTCAACATATTCGCGCCAACGTTCTCGACGTGTTACGCAGCACGCACCGCCTCATCGGCCAACTTTCCTCACAGCAAGGCGTAGCGCGCGCAATCGGCGGAGCCGAACTCAACTGGCTTTTCGATCGCGCTTATGCCACCGCGTGCACGCACGCACAGGATCTCGCCGAGCATCTCCAGCGCCTGGGCGGCGGAGCTGCTCCGAGTGAACCCTCGCAGGAGCGCAGCGTAAGTGAAGTGTTTTCGGAACGCAAGATTTTGGACGATCTCTATGCATGGTTTAGCCTCGCGCAAGCAGCGGCGCTCATGCTCGAAACGAACGCGCGCGCGTTAAACTTTTCCTCGACCGCGGCGCTGGCGTCACGCCATCGCGAAGAAATCGCCGCGACGCTCGCGCACATCAAGGAATATACCTCGGCCGCAGCTTGATTCGCGTCGGCACAAGCGGCTGGGTATATGCCGACTGGCGCGAGCGCTTCTATCCAAAAGGCCTGGCCCAACGCAAATGGCTGGCGTATTACGCGCACGTTTTTGATACCGTCGAACTCAACGCAACCACGTACCGGCTTCCGAGGCGCGAACAGGTTGATGTTTGGTGTCAAACGGTGCCGCAGAACTTCCGCTACACCGTCAAACTGAGCCGCCTCATCACGCACCGCCGTTCGCTGCCGCGGCGCGTGGATGAGTTCATCGCCAACTACATGGAACGCGCGCGCTGCTTCGATCCGAAGAAGATCGCGCAAATACTCGTGCAGTTTCCGCCGCATCTGGAACGCGACGATGCGCACTTGCAAGCCTTCCTGGATAAATTGCCCCTCGAATTCCGTTACGTTGTCGAGTTTCGTCACCAATCGTGGTATCAGCCCGCCGTTTTCAAACTGCTACGCGAACGGAATATCGCCAGCTGCATACACGACTATCCGAAACTGCGCACCGGCGATATTGTGACGAGCCCCGATCTCGCGTATGTGCGTCTGCACGGCTATGAAGGATTATACGTCGGTTCGTATCCGAAGCGAGCATTGCAGCGCTGGGCAAAGCGAATTCGCACGCTCCAAGAGCAAGCGCGCGATGTGTACGTTTATTTCAACAACGACGTGCGCGCGGCAGCTCCGCACGATGCAATGACGTTGAGAAATGTCTTGCATATTACTTGCGATGTTAAGAACGACAGCGTACAGGGAAACACAGCGCTGTGAGTGTGGCGCAGCATCCCTGGTATTTCGAAACGGATACGGCACGCGACGCGATGGAAGGGCGCCGGTTGCTTGAGCGGTATTTGGCCGACCACTGCAGCGACAGCGATCTCTTTCCGGCTTCACTCGTGTTCGGCGAGCTGATCTCGAACGTGATCAAACATTCACCTTCCGGCGGCGTGCGCATTTGGCTGGAACACGATGCCGATCGTTATGCATTATGCATTGAAGACGACGGCCGTGGCTTCGACTCGATGCCAACCTCACTACCGGATACCGACGCCGAATCCGGACGCGGGCTGTTCCTCGTTCAGCATTTCTCGCAGGGCTTGCAATACCACCGCAACGGCGGCTTTAAGGTGCGCGCCGTGTTGCCGGTCAAAAAGCGCGCATAAACCCGTTTGCCCGACCAGTTCCCCGAGCATCTCGCTGAAGCAGCCGAAACGATCGACGAACTGCGCGCGCAGCGCCATCGCGCGTTGCCGCCGTCCGAGCGCGGCGTGCAGCGGCTGTTGGACAGTATCTCGCGGCCACGCTTCGTCATCGCGCTCGCCGTTTCAATCTGCGTATGGGTCGTTGCGAATTCGATCCTGCGCTCGGTGGGCCGGCCATTCGACGACTATGCCTACAATTTGCTCAACCTCACGGCAACGCTGATCAGTTTGGTGCTGGTCGTCGCTGTTTTGAGTGCGCAGCGCACGGCCAACACGATCGAACAAGAGCGTGCGCGCCTGATGCTTCAGCTCATGCTGGTGCAAGATCGCAAGATCACGCAGGCGCTCAATGCCGTCGAGGATCTGCGCCGCGTCAATCCGCATCTTGACGATCCACAGACGGGCGAATTGCATGAAGAAACGGATCTGCATGCCGCCGCGCGCGCGTTACAACAGGTGGAAGTACAAGAGGACGACGAAGAACTTCGCCCGTGAAGTCTTCACGGATCTTGCTCCTTCTGGCGATCCTCATTGCTGCGGTCGCCGCTTCCCTTTGGTGGTCGCACCGCAATGCCGCAACCGGCCCCTCACAGATCACGGTGTACTACACGAAGGACAATGGAACGACGGAAGTTCCGTGGACGGTGAGCATGCGCCCGCGCGGCGCCGGTGAATCCGAAGCGCAGTACGAACGCGGACGCGTTTTATATGCGGCAACGCAAAGCATAACCGGGCCGGCCAGTGACGTGAGCGCACTGCGATTTCCCGCGGGAACGCACCTGCTCTCCGCTGACGTTACCGGATCGACGGCTTACGTCGATCTGTCGGGACAGGTCAAGAATCAAACCGATGTGACCTCGGAAACCGGTGAGTTCAAGTCGCTTGTATGGACGCTGACTTCACTGCCGGGAATCGATCGCGTCGCCGTTCGTGTGGAGGGTCAACAACTGAAAACGCTGCCCGGAGGGCACCTCGAGCTCGATGAGCCGCTGCGCCGCTCCGATTTTTAGAACGCTGCTCGCAGCGATCGCGGCTTTCGCGATCGCGGCGCTGCCGGTGCACGCACGCGCCGACCAGCGCGCCTCCTACTCTTTTCAAGGCGACGTCATCACGTTCGCGCGAATCGTCGATATGCATGGCGCGCGCGCCGTCTCCATTGACGATCCCGGCGTTCGCCAGCTGCTGAGCGCGCTCGCAGCAACGGCAACGTGGCAACCCGATCAGCGCTATATTCTCGTGACTACAGCGCAGCCGCAAGTCATTAGTTTCGCGCTGGGTGACAAACGCTACGACGTCGGACCGGTTACGCTGACGGCGCCGTTCGCACCGTTCGTCCTCGACGGCAATGCGTTTGTTCCATTTGACGAACTGCTGCGCGCTCTCGGTCTGGCTCTCAAAACGCAAGGCTCCCAACAGATCTTGCAGCCGCAGCTTACGTCGCTGGACGTGCAACCCTCGGGTGACGGTTATAAAGTGATCGCCCGCGGCGCGCTTCCGCTCGACGGACGCATCACGGTGCAAAATTCCCGGAAAGTCGTTATCCTCTTCGACAGTGTCGGCAGCGCGCTCTCGCCGTCGCGCACGATCGACGGCGCACCCGTGCGGCAAATCGATGTCGCGAGCACCGGAACCGCTTCGCATCCTCGCACGACGGTGACTTTAACGCTTTCGCGCAATGCCGGCTCGCCGCTTACGGGCACGGACGATCAGCGCGACTTCACGGTTGCTTTCAACGGTGCAGCTGCTGCCGTAACGCAGGCGCCGCCGGCCGCGTCAGGTGCGCCTGCGCAACCGCAAACGCACGTGACATCCGTGCAGACGCAGAACGAAACCGGCGGCTTTACGGTTCATATCGCCGTCGATGCGCCCGCATCGTACGACTGGCACCGGTTGCATCCGCCGGACAATCGCATTTGGATCGACATTCATAACGCACGCCTGGCGATGCCGCCGTCGGATTCCACGGTGCGCGTTCATCAGCAGAATCCCACGACGGTTCGCGTTGCGTTCTCGCTCGCGGCGTACCAAACGATCGACGTCGTACCCGATGACCAAGGCGTCAGCGTAACGGTCGGCAGCGACCTCGCCGATGAAAGCGCGCCCAGAAGCGGAAGCGGGACAACCGGACAACCCGGAAGCGCGGTAGCGCAATCTTCGTCGGGTCCGCAGAGCTGGAAATTTACACCGCGTTCCTCGCCACTGCCCGAATCAACGTACGCACCGGCGAATCCGCGTCTGATCGTCATCGATCCGGGTCACGGCGGCAGCGATCCCGGCACCATTCGCGGAGACTATCAAGAAAAGACCATTGCACTCGACGTCTCTAAACGGGTGCGCGATATTTTGGTGAAACGCGGCTGGCAAGTCGTGATGACGCGCGAAGACGATCGCGACGTTTACGCGCCCAACGATTCCGATCGGGATGAACTTCAGGCTCGCGACGACGTCGCGAATCGCAAGGGTGCGCGCCTCTTTCTGAGCATTCACGTGAACAGCTTTATCAACTCCGGACCGCACGGCGCGACGGTCTATTATTACAAGCCCGAGGATTATACGCTGGCTCAGGCGGTGCGCCGGCGAATCGCTACGGGTGTGCCGATCAAAGACGACGGCGTCATCAAAGACAAACTGTACGTGTTGCATCACGCCGACATGCCCTCGACGCTGGTCGAGATGGCGTATCTCTCAAACCCCGATGACCGGCGCTTACTCGCGTCACCGCAGTGGCGTCAATCGATTGCACAGGCCATCGCGGACGGCGTGGGCGATTATGCGGGTCCCGCGCCTTCCGGCGTAGGACCATCGCAGTAGTGCTCGGAGTTTTTGATTCTGGAATTGGTGGTCTGACCGTCGTGCGCCGGTTGCGCGAAGCGCTTCCGGATCAGGACATAGTGTACTTCGCCGATCAGGCGCACGTGCCGTACGGCGATCGATCGCAAGACGAATTGCTGCATTTGCTCCAGAGCAACATTCGCACGCTGGAGGAACTCGGCGTGTCCGCGATCGTTGCTGCTTGCAACACGTCGTGCGCCGTCGCGGACGCACGAGGCTGGCCATCATCGCGCGTGCCGATTTTAGATCTCATAGAATCTGCCGCGATGGCCGTGGAACAATCGGGTGCGCAAACGGTCGGCGTCGTTGCAACTGCGGCCACGGCGCGCAGTGGCAGCTATGCACGGCATATTATCGGGCGAAATCCGCTTGCACGCGTTCGCGAAGTCGCTGCTCCTGCACTCGTGCCGCTTGTGGAGTCGGGCAAGATCCAGAGCGAAGAAGCAAGCGTCGCAGTGCAAGCCGCTTGCGCCGAAGTGCAAGATATGGAACTGCTCGTTTTGGGCTGCACGCATTATCCACTGCTGAGCATGCACTTCGAGCAGTTCCGCGATGCGGCGACGATTGTGGATCCTGCGCTGATGCAGGCAATGCGCGCGGCGGCACTGGTGTACGAATTGCGCATTCCGCCCGGTAGCGGAACGCTACGGTGCATCTCTAACGCCGATCAGCCGGCATTCGAAGCAAACGTTGCCCGCTTCCTCGGCACCGCCGCAAAAGCGTAACCGCGACACGCGTACGCTACACCGGTGAGACGTGAAATAAGTGGAAGAGTAAGACGACGCACACCACGGCTAACGCGGCGCCGGCAACAACTTGTAGCAGTGTGTGGGCTTTGAGGTACACGCGCGCCCAGCATACCGCAGGGATTAACGGTAAAAACGGTAGCGGCTGCGCGCCGTACAGCAAAATAAGCACAACCAGCGGCGCCGTGATGCCGAGCGCGTGCGTGCTGATCTTCCAATAGCGTGTGATATACTGCACGACGATCGTTGCTAGGGTATAGCCTGCCATCGTCGCGATCAGCAGATGCGGCGAGTGAGTCATCCAGAGCGCGACCGTGCCCAGCAAATAAAACACAACGAACGCGCCGAATACGCGCTCCCGCTCTTCGCGCACGGACATGTCGAGGTCCGAGATGCGGTCCGTCGCGTACAGCCAGAAGATGAAGAGCATCGGTAGCAGCGAGGTGAACAACGTGCTTAGAAAGAGCAGCCACCAGAAGCCCGCCGTCGTCTTTCCGGTGATATGCGATAGAATGACGAACAGCGCCAGTGCCGTTAGGAACGGATTGAAGATCGTTGAGAGAATGCGCGCGAGGTCGCGCCATACGCTGCGGTTCTTTATGGGAACCGGCGCCAGGTCAGTCTCCTGCATTGAACGCTACGCGGTATCGCGCCATGCTGAGCTCGCGCTGCTGCACGCGCGCCTCGATGGCGTCGGCTAAATCCGCGGCCATGTTCTCGAGCGTCTTGTCTGCAGCGCGCTCTCCAACGAGCTTATTGAAGGCTGCGCCGACAGCACCGCCGGGCAGATCGTACGTTCCGTCGACGCGCAGTGTCGAAGTTGACGGTCCCGCAGGTTCGATGCCAAGCGTGCCCTCGAGGACGGGAAACCTGTCCGGCGAGCTGCGTGCGTGAAGCGTAAACGCAACGCGGGGTTGTGGCTGTGTGGCTTGTTCGCCGAGCTCCACGTCGACCGGTATTGCAATATAGCCGACGTCGGGGACTCCGAGCGCGCCGAGCTGGAGATAGAGCGAAAACTCCTGCCAAACTCCGCGTCGCTCCGCTATGTCGTGCAGGATCGAACTCGCGGCGGCCTGCGCGGGGATCGCCGGAACGTTAAGCGCTCGCTCGATATGTACACTCGGCATTCCCGCATCATAACATGGCGCTACTCAAAATTGCGTGGAGCTCCGGCGATCGCGAAGCGGCGCGCGCGGAACAGGCGCCCGCCCTTTTTGTAGCCAAGCTCGCGCGCCATGCTGAGAATTGCGGCGCTCGTTCTTTCCGTTGCGTTGCCTGCGGGCGCGCCGGCGCGTCCGCCGGACGGAACGTACACGTACAGCATCGGCGGAAGAACCGGAACAGGCATTACTGCGACGATCGTGATTCAGTCGGCCGGCGCGACGCTAACCGTAAGCGAAGCGGCAACACTTCCCGGTAACAAATCGGTACTCGTGCGTACGGCGTATGACGCCGGCTCGATGCTTCCCACGCATTACGAGCTGCATCAGCGTTCGCCGCTAGGAAACAGCGATTTGATGGCGTCCATCGATCGAACATCCGTAACGTTCAATGGTTTACCGCTTTCCTATAAAAGCACGGCTGCCTCGAAGTTCATTACTATCGGCGAGGGCCTCGCGGCGTACCGCGTGATGTTGCCTTGGACGCTGATGGCAAACGATCGCGCGCCGTTCACGTTTGCTGCCCTCAACGGCAACCTGACGCTTTCGGCCACCGTCGTGCCGGTCTCGCAGGCGCGCCCAGCCTCGGTGCACGCCGGCGACGATGCGTTAGCGGCAAAAATCGGCGACGACACGCTGACGTTTTGGTTCAATCCGCAAACGCATGTAACCGACGAAGTGGATGCATCTTCCGGCGTTGCGGTGCAGCTGCAAAGTTACAAGCCGGAAATCACGGCACTTGCGGAACCGCCGGCGGTTTCGCACTCGCCGCTCGCACGACCTACGTACGTCGATAAAGATGTGAGCTTCGCTTCAAGCGGCGGCGCAGTACTGTCAGGCACATTGTCGATACCCGCCGGACACGCGAAACGCTATCCCGCAATCGTGTTCGTTCATGGCAGCGGTGCAGGCACGCGCGATGGCGGAACGGCTGCAAACCCGACGTTTTTGCTGCTCGGCAACGCCCTCGCGAATCGCGGCGTCGCTGTGCTGCGCTACGATAAGCGCGGCATCGGAAAAAGCACGGGAACTGCAACGGAAGATTGGCATCCGCTCGGCGATGACGCGCGCGCGGCCGTTGCGTTCCTCAAGCAGCGATCAGATATCGATTCGAACCGCATCTTCGCGCTGGGTCACAGCGAAGGCGGCCTCGTCGTACCGCTGGTTGCGAATGCACTCAAGGCGCGTGCAATCGTGTTGATGGCGCCGCCGGCTATTCCGCTGCACGATATCCTCGTCAAACAAGGCTTTGCCAGCATGTCGCCCGCAATGCAAAAGATGTTCACCGATCAGCTTGCAGCGTACGACGGCGTCGATCCGGCGCGCGTCATTCAAACGGTGAACGTTCCGGTAATGCTGCTGCAGGGCGGTAAAGACGGGCAAGTTCTTGCATCGGATTTCCCCAAACTCGTCAACGCCGCGCGCGCCGCACATCGCCATGCGCGCACCGTCTTATTGCCGCAAGACGATCATCTGTTCATCGTACTGCCTCGTTCGCAAGCGACGCAGGGCGACGAAGTGACCCAGCCGCATCCGCTCGATCCGCGGGTCGCACGAGCCATTTTGCAGTTCATGGCGCCGAAGGGGACACCCTGACCCGGCGCCCGAAGCGTCCCTGTAGATTATGGTTCTCGAACGCATTTCTTCGCCTGCCGATGTAAAGCGGCTCAGCCGCTCGGAAATCGACACTCTCGCTCAAGAGATTCGAGATGAACTGATTGCAGTGTGCGCGAGCAACGGCGGTCACTTGGCGCCGAATCTCGGCGTTGTGGAGCTGACGCTGGCCCTCCACCGGACACTCAATCTACCGTCCGATCGTCTCGTCTGGGATGTAAGCCACCAGGTCTACGTTCACAAGCTTCTGACAGGGCGCCGCGAGCGCTTCAAGACGATCCGCAAAGGCGGCGGCCTCTCCGGCTTCGCGATGCGTAGTGAGTCAGAATACGATCCGTTCGGTGCCGGCCACGCGAGTACGAGCGTTTCGGCGGCCCTTGGGATGGCCCAAGCGCGCGACCTTCAAGGCGGCAACGAAAGCGTCGTCGCTGTGCTCGGCGACGGTGCACTTACCGGCGGCCTTGCATATGAAGCGATCAATAACGCCGGGCAAATGCGCACGAATTTCATTGTTGTTTTGAACGATAACGAGATGTCGATCGCACCCAACGTTGGTTCGATTGCCTCGTATCTTTCGGTGCTGCGCAGCAAACCGTTCGCGAATAACATCCGCGCAACGGGCAAGAATGTCCTCAATCACTTGCCGCTAGGCAGCATGGCGAAGAAGGCCATCGAGTCGGCCGAGCTGGGTGCAATGCGTTTTATTGCTCCGGCCGAAAAAGCGGCGGTCATTTTTGAGGAACTCGGCTTCCGCTACATCGGCCCGGTAGACGGACACAACTTCGATGCGCTGGTTGAAGCGCTCGATACGGCAAAGCAAATTCCACGCGCGGTGCTGGTGCATGTGCGCACGGTCAAAGGCAAAGGCTACGATCCGGCGGAGAAAGATTCGCGCACGTTCCACGGCCTGGGTGCGTTCAACAAGACCGACGGCGTCGTCATTAAAAAGCCGAATGCACCACAGACGTTTTCGCAAGCGTTCGGTGAGGCGATGATTGCCATTGCATCGGGCGACGAGCGCGTGATCGGCATCACGGCTGCAATGCCGGATGGAACGGGCCTGGCGAAGTTCGGAAAAGTGTTTCCCGATCGTTATTTCGACGTCGGCATCGCGGAAGCGCATGCGGTTTGTTTTGCTGCAGGCGCTGCCACGAGCGGCCTACGGCCCGTCTGCGCCATTTACTCCACATTCTTGCAGCGCGCGTACGATCAGATCGTGCACGACGTGTGCATTCAAAATCTGCCCGTGATCTTTTGCATGGATCGCGCCGGATTCGTAGGCGATGACGGTCCCACGCACATGGGGCTTTACGATATTGCCTACATGCGCACGCTGCCGAATATGACCGTGATGGCGCCGCGCTGCGAGGCGGAATTGTTGCCGATGCTTCAGCATGCGGTCTCGATCGGTACACCCGTCGCGATCCGGTATCCGCGTGGATCGACTTCGGGCAATTATAATGAAGCGATCGCGCCAATCGTTCACGGCCGCGGCGAAGTGTTGCGCAGCGGTTCGGGCACCGCGCTGCTGGCATACGGAACGACCGTCGACGTTGCCCTCGAAGCGTATGATATGGTTTCTCACGCCGGCGCGAGCGCGCCGACCGTCGTGAATATGCGCTTCGCCAAACCATTGGATGAGGCGCTGCTGCTCGATCTTTCCGCCACGCATTCGCATTTCATCACCCTCGAAGAACACAGCTTGAACGGCGGGTTCGGTTCGGCGGTGATGGAGTTCGCCGGCGATCACGCGCTGCGCGTGAGCGTGGAGCGCATCGGCGTTCCGGCCAATGCGCTTGTGCAGCACGACTCTCAACCGAATCAACGCGCGCTTTTCGGTTTATCCGGCGAGCACGTCGCCGCGCGCGTTCAGGCGAGAAGTCGCGTTTCGCTTACTGTTGCTGAATCGTAACGATAACGCTATCGGAACCTTGCCACTGAAGCGTACAGCCCGTGCCGGTTGGATCTTGGTGCGAAAGGACGGCGTGCCAGCGCTTGCTGTTGCCGGAACCCGGTTGCCACCAAAAGTCGAGCTCGCATGCGGCGGTACCCAGCGGCTCGGCGTAAAAGGTCATCGTTCCGCGCGATCCGTCCTCGCATCGTACGGCGGAACCGGCATCGTTGCGATGCAGGTGACACGTTCCGGTATTGGCCTTCGTTGAGATAACCACGCGGGGGACGCCGGGCGCAGCGACATGGAACTCCGCCAGAGACGTCGCGGGCGCTGCCGCGGCCAGGATCGCCGTAAGGGCTAAGACAGTTCGCGTACTCATGGAAGGTCTTTACCCTTGTCCCGCTTGGCGCCCCATGATAAAATTGCAAGGTTTTGTAGAACGCTAAGGAGCTAAGTTGAACCCTA
>CAZERJ010000015.1:0-42676 GCA_964514445.1 uncultured bacterium
TTGTTCTGATGCATCACGATCCAGTCGCCGCGCAGGACGATTTCCCGGGCAACCTCGCCGTAGGTCGTCTCGCTGTTGTCCCACAGCGTGCCGCTCCAGAGGCCCGGTAACGTGACGAGTGCCGCCGCGATAGAAGAAATCAGGGCGGCCCGCGTGGCCTTTTGCATCGGGGCGGGTTTTTGGTCGCCTCGAAGGCGAAGTCATCCCTCGATGCACGATATAGCGCAAGCCGCCGGTCGCGACGTCGCCGTCTGCGCCTCGCGCGCCAGTGCGCTGGCGATGACGCAAACGCGCGCCGTTGCGGCCCGCTTGGCGGAATTCGGCGTTGCAACGACGATTTTGAATATTGCGACCACCGGCGATCTTCAGCGCGATCGTTCCTTCGCAGCGATCGGCGCCGAGAGTCTGTTCGTCAAAGAATTGGAAGTGGCGCTGCGCGATGGACGCGCGCAGTATGCCGTGCATTCATGCAAAGATTTGCCCAGTTCGCTGCCGTCGGATATGGCGATCGCGGCGATCTCGCAGCGCGAAGACGCACGCGACGTGTTTTGCAGCGAACGTTACGATGCGCTTGAAACATTGCCGCAAGGTGCCGTGGTCGGAACCTCCAGCATGCGCCGGCGCGCGCAGCTTGCAGCATTGAGGCCGGATTTGCAATTCACCGACCTGCGCGGCAATATCGATACGCGGCTGCGCAAACTGCGCGACGGTGTTTGTGATGCTATCATTCTTGCGCATGCCGGTCTGCTGCGCCTCGATGTGCACGCAGCGCACGTCGTGCCGTTCGATGTCGAAGTGATGGTGCCGGCAGTTGGCCAAGGTGCACTCGCGATCGAAACACTCGATGGATCGCCGCTGGCGCGCACGTTACATGAGGCGATCAACGATCCGCAAGCGCAGCTCGCCGTCATGTGCGAACGCGCCGCACTTGCGCAATTGCGCGGTGGTTGCCAGGCGCCCATTGGCATCCACGCTTTTCATCGCGATGGTGAGTTGGTCGCTATCGGTGCCGCCGGCACGCAAACCGGAGCGCCTGTGCGGCGCGCGCGCGTGTCCGGTGCGGCAAACACACTTGCGCAGGCTCGCGAGATTGGCGAGCAATTAGCACGGGAGCTCTCATGGAACTGATCCGGCGTCCGCGCCGCTTGCGGCGCACGTCCACCTTGCGTTCACTGGTGCGCGAAAATAGCGTTCAGGTCTCGCATTTGGTGCAGCCGCTGTTTGTTGTGGAGCGTGACGACGATGCCGGACCCATCGGTTCGATGCCGGGCATCGACCGCTTCACCGTCAACGGCGTGGCGCAAGAAGCCGGCGTCCTGGACGCGCTCGGCGTGCACAACGTATTGCTCTTTGGCATTCCTGAAACCAAAGATCCCATGGCGACGTCCAATTACGATCCGGACGGCGTCGTTCACAACGCAGCGCGCGCGATCAAAGCGGCGTTTCCGCACATGATCGTTATTGCCGATCTCTGTAGTTGCGAGTATACGGATCACGGACATTGCGGAATTCTGACTCCGCACGGCGAGGTCGACAACGATCGCACCGTCGAGCTGCTGGCGCGCACTGCCGTTAGTTACGCGCAAGCCGGCGTCGACGTCGTTGCGCCAAGCGACATGATGGATGGACGCGTCGGCGAGATTCGTCGCGCGCTCGATGCGAACGACTTCACGCAAACCGCGATCATGGCATACAGCGCAAAGTATGCCTCTGCGTTTTACGGTCCATTCCGTGAAGCGGCGGATTCAACGCCGGCGTTCGGGGATCGCCGCTCGTATCAAATGGATCCCGCGAACGGACGCGAGGCGCTTCGCCAGATTCGGCTTGATATAGAACAAGGCGCAGACATCATCATGGTCAAGCCGGGCTTACCGTATCTGGACATTGTGCGCGCTGCACGCGATGAATTCGACGTGCCGATTGCCGTATACAACGTCAGCGGCGAATACGCGATGCTCAAAGCTGCGGCGCAAAACGGATGGATCGAGGAAGAGCGCGCGGTTGACGAGTTGCTTACCGGTTTCGTGCGCGCCGGCGCCGATATCGTCATCACCTATTTCGCCAAGGATTTTGCCGGACGATGCGCAGCGTCCTGATTCTCGCCGGCGGTCAAGCCTCACGCCTGCCGGGCAAACTGGAAACGGAATTTCGCGGCGAGCCGCTGATCGTACGCGTTTACCGCAACGTGCGCGCCGCCGGCCCGGTGTACATCGCATCGAACCGCACGTTTCCGCCGGCAATCGACGCCGCGCTGGACTGTCCGATCATCGTCGATCGTCATGCCGCGGCGGGTCCACTCGTTGCGGCATACGATGCGCTGCCATCGATACCGCCGGATCGCGTGTTTTTAATTGGCGGCGATATGCCGTTCGCCACCGCGCCGCTCGCCGATGAGTTGGAAGCCGCGATGACCGCCGATGCGAGCGCGGCGGTTGCCGTCGATGCCCAAGGTGAACTGCAGCCGCTGTGCGCAGTGTACGATAAGGCCGCGCTGCTTTTAGCAGCCGGCGAAACACTGCGCGCGGGGCGTCGCTCGCTCAAGGCGGCGCTCGAGCGTATGAACGCCGTGCGCGTTCGCTTGCAAGACGATCGTGTCTTAGCCGGCGTTAATACTCCGGAGGAATTGGTTGCGGTTAGAACGTTCGATCTCGGCCTTCACGCGCGCGCGTAACATCATCGCAGGCGGCGTCAATTCGCCCGTGCGCGCATTCCGCGCCGTCGGCGGATCGCCGGTGTTCATACAGCGCGGCACAGGCGCGTATTTTTGCGATATCGACGGTCATGAGTACATCGATTACGTGCTCTCTTGGGGACCGCTCATTCTGGGCCACGCGCATCCCGCCGTTGTACGAGCCGTCGCGCAAACAGCGCAGCGCGGAACATCGTTCGGTGCGCCCACCGAGGCTGAATCAGAACTGGGCGAACTTATCCGTTCGATGGTGCCGTCGGTGGAACGCATTCGTTTCACGTCAAGCGGAACGGAAGCAACGATGAGCGCCGTGCGCCTTGCGCGCGCGTTCACGAACCGCGAAAAGATTATCAAATTTGCCGGCTGCTACCACGGCCACGGCGATTCGTTTTTGATCTCCGCCGGAAGCGGCGCACTGACCAACGGCGTACCGAATTCTCCCGGTATTACGCAAGGCGTTGCCAACGATACGATCGTGCTGCCGTACAACGATGCTCACGCGGTCGCAGCAGCATTCGATGCGAACCACGACACAATTGCAGCGGTGATCATCGAGCCGTACGCCGGCAACATGGGCTTCATTCCACCAAAACCCGCGTATTTGCAAACCGTACGCAATCTCTGCACGCAGCACGGCGCACTGCTGATTTTTGATGAAGTGATGACGGGATTTCGCGTTGCGCGCGGCGGCGCACAAGAACGCGAAGGCGTCACGCCCGACCTTACGACGCTCGGAAAAGTGATCGGTGGCGGATTACCCGTCGGCGCGTTCGGCGGTCCCCAAGAGATCATGAGCCGCCTCTCGCCCGATGGTGCCGTGTATCAAGCAGGAACGCTCTCGGGCAATCCTCTGGCGATGTCCGCCGGCATTGCGACTTTGCGCGCTATTGCCGCAGATGCCACGCTCTACGAACGCATGGAAGTGCTTGGGCGCCTGCTGTGCGAGGGGTTGCACGAAGTTTTTCTCAAGCACGGCGTCCCGCACTACAGCACCTATGCAGGATCGATGTTCTGCACGTTCTTCTCCGAAGCCCCTGTGACGGATCTCACAAGCGCAATGAGCAGCGATGCCGCGTTCTACGGGCGCTTCTTCCACGCGATGCTCCAGCGAGGCGTCTATTTCGCCCCCGCGCAGTTCGAAGCGGCGTTTTTGTCGACGGCCCACACCACGCGCGAGATCGAGCGCACCATTGCGGCTGCCGACGACGCGCTCGGTGCGATAAAACCGTTAGTCCCGCCGCCAGTCGAGGTCTAGGATCGGTGTAAATGCCCCTTTTATGCCTCGGCCTTTCCCACCACACCGCGCCGGTTGAAGTCCGCGAGCGGCACGCATTTCCTCCCGGTGCGGTAGAGGCAGCGCTTGTTGCACTTCGCGATTACGAAGCCGTGCACGAAGCGGTCATGCTGCAAACGTGCGGCCGTTTGGAAATTTACGCGGACGTCGCGGATTTCGAAGCGGGCGCTTCGCAGCTGAAATCGTTCCTGGGTAATTTCCGTCACGGGTCCGTGAGCTACGATTTGGAATCGTATCTGTACACGTTGCTCGGGCATGAAGCGGTGGAACATCTGTTTCGCGTGAGCACCGGCCTTGATTCGATGCTCATCGGCGATGCCGAGATTCTCGGGCAAGTGAAAGACGCGTTTGTGGCCGCGCACAATACCGGTTCACTCGGCAAAACGCTGCACCGCTTGTTCCGCGAAGCGCTGAGCGCGGGAAAGGCCGCGCGCACGCAAACGGCGATTAGCGACGAATCACCTTCTGTTGCGACCGCCGCAATTGAAGCGGCGAAGCGCGTTTTTGGTACGCTGAGCGATCGCAACGTTGTGATCGTCGGCGCGGGCAAAATGGGGCGCACCGCAGCCAAACGCTTACGCGTGGAAGGCACGCAAAATCTCATCGTCACCAGCCGCACCGCAAAAAACGCGGAAGGCGCGGTCGCAGAAGCCGGCATCGGTCACGCCGTTGAACTCTCAGGTCTGGTTGACGCGCTCGGTTCCGCCGACATCGCCGTTACGGCAACCGGATCCGCGCATTTCGTTATCACGCACGACATTGTTGCCAAAGCAATGGCGCGGCGCTCGGAGCATCCGCTGCTCATCATCGACATTGCCGTTCCGCGCGACGTCGATCCGGCCGTTGCAAGCATTCCGGGCGTGAAGATCATCGATATCGATAGCCTCAAGTCGCGCATCGACGAGAAGCTGGCCGTGCGTCATGAAGCCGTTCCGCAAGTTGAAGAGATCATCGCAGAATATCAGCAGCGCTTCGCGCAGTGGTATCAATCACGCGTGGCGGTGCCGGTGATTGCTTCGCTCACAAATAAAGCCGAGCGCATTCGCAGCGCGGAGCTCGAACGGCTCTTCGCGCGCTGCCCCGATCTTTCCGAGCGCGAAAAGATGCTGATCACGGGCATGTCTATGACCGTCATTTCGCGCCTATTGCACACTGCCGTCACCAAGATTCGCGACAAGGCGCTAAACGATCGTTCGGAAGCGCTCGCGCACGTACGTCTGCTCGACGAACTGTTCGAGCTGAACGTTGAACAGGACTAGCGCACTCGAAGGAAAGCGCGTGCTCGTCACGCGTCCGGCACATCAAAGCGACGCATTCGCGCAGCTGCTGCAGGAGCACGGCGCAATTGCGGTTTTAGCGCCGGTCATCGCGTTTCAGCCGCCCGACAATCCGCAGCATGCGGAGTACGCCGTCCATCATGCGAACGAGTACGCGTGGATTGTCTTCACAAGCGCGAACGGCGTCGCGGCCTTCTTTGAAGCGCTCGATTCACGGCGCGAGGACGCGCGAGCGCTGGGTCAAGCGAAGATCGGCGTCATCGGCACGGGAACGGCTAGCGCGCTTCGTCTGCGCGGCATCTACGCCGATTTGATGCCCGGCGCATTCGTTGCCGAAGACTTGGCGCAGTCGCTCATTACCGCAACGCAGCCAGGCGATCGCATTTTGATCTTCCGCGCGCAAGAAGCGCGCGATATCCTACCGCAGATGCTCCGCGATGCCGCCCGTAACGTCGATGTTGTTGCCGCGTATAAGACCGTGACGGTGCGCTTTCCCAATTTGCGCGCGAAGGCCGCCGCGTGCGATATCTTCACGTTTTCGAGCGCCAGCACAGTGCGCGCATTTCGCGAGAACGTCGGCGACGTGCGTGAAGCCTCGCTCGGCAAAACCGTCGCGTGCATCGGCCCTATCACCGCGCAGGCGGCGCGCGGGGCCGGCATGCACGTCGACGTCGTGGCTCGTACGTTTACCGCGCAGGGACTTTTGGACGCGCTGCTGCAGCACTTAGCGTGACTTTAAAACCCGCATCGCAAGCCATTTCGCTGGGCCGCCCGCAGCGCGTTCCCGGTGCACCGATGAATGTGCCGCCCACATTTGCGTCCATGTACGTGTCGGGCGGCGATCGAAAATACTCGCGCGATAACGGCACGCCGTCCTGGGAAGCGTTTGAAGCGGTCGTAGGCGCGTTGGAACACGGCAGCGCCGTTGCGTTTTCCTCCGGCATGGCAGCTTGCGCCGCGGTCGTTTACGCGCGACCGTGGCAAAAGATGGTTATGCTCGATCGCGGCTATTATGCGACACGCGCGCTTGTGCTCGAATATGCGCGCGAGCACGGCATCGAATGTGCGCTCTTAGATACCACAAACGCTGCGCAAACGATCGAAGCGTCCACGAACGACACGCTGCTCTGGCTGGAGAATCCGTCGAATCCGCTGCTCAACGTCGCTGATTTGAAGACGCTGATTCCGGCCGCGCGCGAGCGCGGCGCATTTGTCGCCGTGGACAACACCTTTGCAACGCCGATAGCGCAGCAGCCGCTCGCGCTCGGCGCGCACTTCAGCGTTCACTCTGCGACCAAATACATCGCCGGCCACAGCGATGCTACGATCGGCATCGCAATAGCAAACGACGATACGTTGACGCAAGCACTGCGGCATCAACGCGAAACGCGCGGAGCAATTCCCGGTGCGATGGAAACGTATCTCGCATTGCGCGGCGTGCGAACGCTGCCGCTGCGGTTCGAACGTGCGCAAGCGAACGCGCAAACGCTAGCCGCGCGCCTGCGCGATCATAGCGGCGTTGAAAACGTTCGCTATCCCGGCTTTGGCGCGATGATAGCATTCGAAGTTCGTGGCGGCGCGGCAAACGCCGACGCATTCTGCGAACGCGTGCAGCTCGCCGTTCACGCCACGAGTTTGGGCGGTATCGAAACGACGCTCGAGCGGCGTTCATCCTATGCGGTCGAATCGTATCTTCCGCCGGGTTTCATCCGCATGAGCACCGGGTGCGAGGACGTCGACGATATATGGAACGATCTGAACCAGGCGTTGAGCGTAGCTACGCCGGCCTAACCGCGCTCGGCGGCATCGCCGCAATCGTTATCGGCGCGTGCACGCTAGCGGGCGGTTCGTGGCGGTTTGCTGCAGTGCTGCTGGCGTTTTTCATCCCGTCGACGTTGCTCTCTCGCGTCGGTAAAGCGCGCAAAGCGCGGCTGGTGGACATCGGCAAAACCGGCCCGCGCGACGCATTTCAAGTTCTTGCCAATGGCGGCGTTGCAGCGTTCTGCGCCATCTTGTTCCTGGTGACGCGCAACGCAGTATGGGCTGCCGGATTCGCGGGCGCATTCGCAGCTGCGTCCGCCGATACGTGGGGCACGGAAATCGGAACGCTCATGCGCGGCAAGCCGCGCGACATTCTCACGCTGCGCCCGATAGAACGCGGACTTTCGGGCGGCGTGACGTTTGGGGGAACGCTTGCTGTTATTGCGGGTGGATTATTCGTGGCCGCGGTCGCACAAGTTGCGGATGTGGCCACCTGGTGGATTGTCGCGGTGTCGGGCATCGCGGGCGCGTTTGCCGATTCCATCATCGGAGCGGGAGCGCAAGAGCTGCGCTACTGCGATGCGTGTGCGCGGGTCTGCGAAACCGATCCGCACGTGTGCGGCAACCGCACGCGTTTGGTCCGCGGAGCATCGTGGATGAGCAACGACGTGGTCAACGCCGTCTGTACGGTTGTGGGCGCCGCCGCCGCGGCGCTTATTTCGGCTGCGTTTCGCTAGCGATCTCGCCGCGCTCCGCGCCGGCGCTCTTGCCGTACTTCTTCTCGAGGTACGGGATGATGTCGTCGTCATCGTCGAGCACGACGTCACCGTCGACCATCACCGGAATGGATGTCTGCCCCGAGACCTGTTTGACGATGTCGCGCTGGCTATGCGCCTGCGGCACGTTGACGACTTTATAATCCAGCAGCAAGTCGGTCAACTTCGAGCGCACACGCGCGCAGTAGGGACACCACTCGGCCTGGTAGAGTACAATATTTGTGTCACGCACGCGTGTACAAGCTCCTTATTATTATGGAATGGGCACCTTGACGCACCGGTTCGACGACCGGCTCCTCTGGCAGGCGCTGGCGGTATCGCTTGCGCTCCATCTGGTGCTCGCGTTGCTTCTTCCCGTCTGGACCGCGGGACAATCCGGAGGGTTGCAACCGGTCGAGAGCATCACGCTTGCGCGCATCATCCGCGTGGAAGTTCAGCGGCCGTCGGCTGCGTCGCTTCCGGTCGCCGTCCCGCAAACCAAGCGCATCAACGCGCACGTCAGCTTTGCCCGCGCACGCAGTGAGCTGACCGCAAACCGCCCGAAGCGTAAGCCCCGCCCGCTGCCCCAAACCGGCCCGAAAGGCGGCACAATCGCGGCAGCGCCGAGGCACGTGGCTAACGTCCAGACGACGCCCCTGATCGCGCGCGCGCCGGCCAGTTCGCTCCCCGCATCGAGCTCCGAAAGCCACGCACAGCAAACACCGCAACCCGAGGTAACAGTGCAAGCGCAAGCGGTCGCGGGCAACGGCGTTGCCAACCGCGGCGGCGTCATGCCGCTGGGCGAACGCCAAGATCCGGTCCTCGATCCGTCGGTGCGCGCGCAGCTTGCGAAACTCGTACGCAGTCACGTGACGCTGACGGTCATTGTCGGCGATGACGGACACACGAAGAGCGTGCACTTCGATCCGCCGGTTGACGCTGCGACGCAAAATAAGATCGAAACATTGCTTGCCGATGCAAATTGGGATGCAGCCGTGTGCGGCGGCGGCATAAACTGCGAGGGAACGGCGGTTATTCGGCTGTAGCGCTTCTGTAGTTGAAGATTCGTTTGCTTTGGAGCGCTATGGGGTTGTTGAGCAGCCGAAGGGGGTGTTCTCCGAAAAGCTCCAACTATTTCGCGCCGGCCATGGATGGCCGATTCAAAACTTGTTTTCGCGAAAAAGTGGGCAGCGCCGATTTTTCAGGATGAAAAATCGGCAGCGGTTTCCGGAGAACACCCCCTTCGGCTGCTCAACAACCCCATTGCGCTCCCAAAGCAAGCCAAGTTTCGCCCGTATTTCGCAAGCGCTAAAACCGAATGTTTAGAGAATCGATTTGCCCAAGCCCGAGCAGATCAAGCCCACTGCTAGTGCGGCGGTTTGATTTCGGGTGTCGAGGATTGGGTTGATTTCGACCATTTCGATTGAGCCCAGTTTGCCCGATTCGAACAGCATTTCCATGGAAAGGTGCGCTTCGCGAAAGCTCAGGCCGCCCTTTACGGGCGTTCCGGTGCCGGGTGCTTCGCTTGGGTCGATGCCGTCCATGTCGAATGACATGTGCACCGGCACGTCTTCCGATCCCACAATATCGATCGCGCGTTCCATCACTTTCGTCATGCCCAGGCGGTCGACGTCGCTCATTGTGAATGCCGTGACGCCGAGGTCGCGCAGCGTTTGCTTCTCGCCCGGATCAACGTCGCGCAAGCCGATTTGCACCGTGCGTTTCGGATCGGCGAATCCATTTTTTAGCGCAAAGTATAGCGGCATGCCGTGCACGTTTCCTGAGTGCGAGCTGTCGGGACTGTTGGTATCGCTGTGCGCGTCGACCCAGACAACGCCCGGCGCCTTACCGCGTGCGTTTGTCAGGCCCTTCAGCGTTCCCATGGCGATCGAGTGATCGCCGCCGAGGATGATAGGGAAGCCTTGCGAGTTGATGACGTGTTCCACTTCTACGGCAAGCTGATCGCACACCTGATAAATAATGTCGAAGTACTTCGCCTTTTCATCGCCTTGCGCGAACTCTTCGCGCAGCGGCACTTGCAAGTTGCCGTGATCGTAGATCTCGGGAATCTGCAGGCGGCGTAACTGCGTATCCAACTTGGCGTAACGGACCGCATATGGTCCCATGTCGACGCCGCGGCGGCTGGCGCCCAAATCCATAGGCACGCCGATGATGTCGACGCGATTCACCCGTCCGGGCGTTGCGATGGTGCTCACGACGAAGCGGCTTCTTCGATACTGTCGTGTGGGTCCTTGGTTAAGACGGGCTTAGCTTCTTCGCGGCTCACGGAGCCGGGGATAATCCGAAGCAAAATTACGCGGATGACGCCGGCCAACGGCACCGCAATGAACATCCCTGGAACGCCGTAGAGCTCGCCGCCGATGAGAATGGCCAGCACGACGGCGCTGGGACTGAGCTGAATCGTGCGGCTTACGATATTTGGCGCGATGAGATGGCCTTCGGCTTGATTGGCGACAACGAACACGACGAGCACTTTGACCATCAGCGGCGCGCCGCCGCTAACGAGCGCGATGATCGCGGCCGGAACCGCGGCAATGACGGGGCCGATGTACGGAATAAAATCCAGCAATCCGGCAACGGCGCCGATCACGACGGCGTATGGCTCGCCGATCAGCAGCAAGCCGATCGTGATCAAAATCCCCACACTAATGCCGACGAGCAATTGACCGCGAATGAATCCGCCGATCACCGTTTCCAGCTCGCTCAGGACATCGAGCGTATCATCACGCCGTGCCGGCGGAATGAAGCCCATGAAAAACCGCTTGATCGTTTCCGAATCGTACAATAGATACGCGCCGAGCACCGGTATCGCGATGCATGCGCCTAAAAACGCCGCCGTACCGAGCAGCACGGTAATCGCATTGCCGAACGCGGACAGGCCGTGCTTTTGCACCCACAGCGGAACGGTGACCGGCAACCGCGCTAATTGATCGCGAATAAACGCGGGCGTGTGCTGGAGCAGTTTATTGTGAGGGTCCTGTAGCCCGGCAACGAGCTTGCTTTGAATGGTCGGCCAATCGTGCATCAGCGTGCCGACTTCAGTGCTGATGGTTGGAATCAGATACATCAAGCCGGCCACGACGATACCGGCAATCGCCGCATAGACGATCAAGATCGCGACGATCAAATGGAGCCGCTTGTTGAGCCACCGCACGATCGGATACACCAAGTACGCAAAAAAGATTGCGCCGATGATGATAATCGCAATGATGCCGATGCGTTCGATAAACTGCACGATCGCCCCGAGAATCATGGCGACCAGCACGATCGTGAGCAGCAGCTTTAACGTAAATGTCAGCCGCTGTTCGGTGAGCCAGCGGTACGGCGCCTCGTCGGTGCCGCGCGCAGCGCTCGCTTTTTCCGCCTGCTTTTGTGCCTGCACTTCAAGCCCGATAAGTGCAGACTGGGCTGGAAACCGGTACCGTAGATATCGCGCCCATAGCAGCGCGCCCAGGCGCACCGCCGGACGGAATTCTTGCAGCGGACCGCCCGAGTATCCGTCGTCGAGATCGATGAGGTACAGCATCGGCCGGTGACGCTTGCCGAGATCTTCGCCCCAGCGCCGCGCGAGCTCCAGATTGCGGCCACACTGCAGTTGCAACAGCGCCAAGACTTTGCCGTCGTCATTGCCGGCACGGCGAACGATGGTCGTGAAGTCTCGGTACGAGATGCCCAGCGCACGCAGCAGGCCGCGATCGAATGGGCTTTGGCCGTAAAGGTAATCGCCCAGCGTGCCGCGCATGGCCGCGCGGGCCTTGTCGATCATCCGCGGGAGCCACGCAATGCCGCCCAGTTCATCGGACCAGCGCCGCGGCGGTTCTTCGCGCAGATCTTTGGCTTCTATCTCGGCCACGGTTCAATCCTTACCCAAACGGAAGGCTGCTTGTACGCGCTCTTCGCAAGGCCTATGCGCGACGCACTGCGTAAAGACGCCCGATGCTGCACCGGGCGTTGGTTCCATCGCTCGCCCTTATTTGCGCCTTGCTTTGTGCCGGGTGTGTGCGCCCGCACGCGCATCCGCAGCCCGGACAATTGACGCTGGCAATGGTCACCGACATCGGCGGCCTTGGCGATCGATCGTTCAACGACTCCGCCTATCGCGGGCTGCTGGATTCACGCACCCGTTTGAACGCATACATCAAGGTGCTCCAGTCGCATTCCGCGGCGGATTACCAGCCGAACCTCACGGTACTGAGCGAAGCAAAATTCGGCATGATCTATGCGGTCGGCTTTCTCATGAGCGACGATGTCAATCAGGTTGCAACGCAGTTTGCCCAGCAGCGCTACACGATCATCGACGCGGTCGTTCCACAACCGAACGTGGTGTCCGTGACGTTCAAAGAGCAAGACGGATCGTTTTTAGCCGGCGCACTCGGCGCAATGGTTAGTAAAACGCATCATCTCGCATTTATCGGTGGTCTGGACATTCCGCTGATCCGCAAATTCGAAGCCGGCTATATTGCCGGCGCGCGCGAGATCGACCCGAACATCAAGGTCGACGTCAAATACGCCGGTTCGTTCGATGACGTTGCAACCGGAAAAGAGCTGGCAAATTTGCTCTTCAACGGCGGTGCCGATATCATTTATACGGCGGCCGGAAAAGTCGGCTTGGGTGCGATCGACGCGGTACGCGCGCGGCCCGAAGGCACTTACGTCATCGGCGTGGATAGCGATCAAGACGCGCTCGCACCCGGCAAAATTCTCACGTCGGTCGTCAAGCATGTCGACGTCGCAGTGTTCAGCGTTGCGCGCGGCTTACAGCAGCACCGTCCACTGCGCGGACACGTCGAACTTGGTCTGCGCGATCGCGGAATATCATTGACCGATTTCAAATACACGCGCACCGCCGTAACGCCGGCACGGCTTGCGCGTTTGCAGCAACTGCAGCGCGCGATTGTGTCCGGGCGCATTCCCATCCCGTTTACGCGAGAAGCACTGGGCACGTGGAAACCCGTAGCGCTTTAGTCCTGCGCGGCATTCGCAAGACATATCCCGGCGTGGTTGCGGTCGACGGCGTCGATCTCGACGTTGCGCCCGGCGAAATTCACGCCCTAGTCGGCGAAAACGGCGCCGGTAAATCGACGCTGGCGACGATCGCTTTCGGCACATTACCGCCCGACGAAGGCACGGTGCAAGCGAGTGGAACTGTCGGTCTGGTGCATCAGCATTTCGAATTGATCGGCCGCTTACGCGTGTGGCAAAACGTGCTGCTCGGACGCGAGCCGCGCGCAGGGTGGCGCGTTGATGTGCGCGCCGCGCGCGAACGAGTGCGCGCGATCGCAAAAGAAAATAATCTCGAGATCGATCCGGATGATTTTGTCGACGATCTTCCCGTGGGAATTCAGCAGCGCGTTGAGTTGCTACGCGAACTCGAACGATCGCCCGCGGTGCTGCTCCTCGATGAGCCGACAGCTGCGCTTGCGCCCGCGGAAATCGAAGGTTTCTTCACCACCGTCAAAGCGCTTGCCGCGCGCGGAACCGCCGTGCTGATCATCACGCACAAGTTGCAAGAAGTGCTCGCTCACACTTCGCGCGTAACGGTGATGCGCCACGGCAAAATCGTTGCTCGATTCGCCACGGCGCAGACCAGTGCAGATGAAATTGCACGGGCGATGGTCGGCGGCGATCTTCCGCACATCGCGCAGCCCGTCGCGATAAGCGGCGAGGTGAAGCTACGCGTGGAGCATCTGCGCGCCGGCTCGGGCAGTAACGCCGTGCACGACCTTTCATTCTCCGTTCGCGCCGGCGAGATCGTCGGCATCGCCGGCGTTGAAGGCAACGGACAAACCGCACTCGGCGACGCGCTCGCCGGCATGACACCGTACTCCGGAACGATCGAATACGCCGGACGCGCCGGCATCATTCCGCAAGATCGCCAGCGCGAAGCATTAGTGCTGGATTGGTCGATCGCGGACAACATCATGCTCGGCCGTCAACAGCTTACGCAGAATCGCCGCGGCGTCGTGCTGAATCGCGATGCGGCGCGATCGCAAGCGCGTTCGATCGGAGGGCGGTTCGACGTGCGGGCGGCGTCGATCGACGTTCCCGTTCGCACACTTTCCGGCGGAAATCAGCAAAAAGTCGTCGTCGGCCGTGCGCTGATCGATACGCCGCCCGTTATTCTGGCGTACCAACCGACACGCGGCATTGACGTCGGCGCGGCGGCGCTCGTGCAATCGCGATTGGTAGAAGCCCGCAATGCCGGTGCCGCAATCGTGCTCGTCTCGTTCGAGCTTGACGAACTGCTCGCACTAGCCGATCGCATTTTGGTCCTGTACCGCGGCGCGATCGCCGGAACGTTCCAGCGCGGTTCGTTCGATCGCGGCGCTATAGGAGCGTTGATGGCGGGTTCGGCAGCGTGAGATCGCTGCGCGCACTCGCGCTTGCATTTCTCCTTGCCGCAGTGGCGATGCTCGTTGCAGGCGTCAGCCCTGTCGACGGGTTTTGGGCGCTGTTCGTCGGCGCACTCGGTGGCCGTCAGCAAATCGCCGAAACGCTCGTGCAAACGACGGCGCTGCTCTTTCCCGCGCTCGGCGTGACACTTGCGTTCCGCGCGGGCTTGTTCAACATCGGCGCCGAGGGACAATTACTCGCGGGCGGACTGCTCGCAGGCGCAATTGGCGCGCACTTTATAGCGCCCGGCATCGTCACCATTCCGGTGTTGCTGCTTGCCGGATTCATCGGCGGTGGCGTCTGGGGCGGAATAGCAGGGTGGCTGCGCGCGCAGTTTCATGCAAGCGAAATTATCTCGACGCTGATGCTCAACTTCATCGCGTTCTCGCTGGCGAATTTCTTGGTCTCCGGACCGGTTCGCGGCAGCGCCGGCGGCGCGGAAACGGCGATCTTACCGGCGAGCTCATGGCTGCCGCTCCTCATTCCGAATACGCGCCTTTCGATCGCATTACTTATCGCGCTCGCCCTCGCGGTGGTAATGCGTTGGATTTTCTCGCGCACGGTGTTCGGTTATGAATTGCGCGCAGCAGGTGAAGCTCCTGAAGCCGCGCGCCGCGCGGGCGTCAACATGTCGCGCATGACAATCCTTGCGCTCTCGCTTTCCGGCGCTATTGCGGGGCTGGGCGGCGCAACGCTCGTCACGGGCGTGTTGCATCGCTTCAACACGCAGCTTTCGCCGGGCTACGGATACACGGCAATCGCGGTCGCGCTTGTCGGCGATCTCAATCCACTCTGGGTGTGCGTTGCGGCGTTCGGATTCGGCATCCTCGAGTCCGGCGGACTTGCAATGCAAGCGCTCGCCGACGTTCCTAAAGATGCGATCCACATCATCGAAGGCCTGATCATTCTCGTGCTTGCAGCGCGGCGTTATATCGCAACGCGTACGCAAGGAGCGCCGGTGTGAGCGGCGCTGCAGTCATCGGTGCGCTGCTTGCGCTCACGCTCATCAAAGCCGTGCCGATTCTATACGCCGCGCTCGGCGGGGTCATCTCCGAACGCTCCGGGGTCATCAACATCGGCCTGGAAGGCACGATGATCGCCGGCGCGTTTGCGGCGGCATGGGCGTCAGGCGCTTCAGGAAGTCCGCTTACCGGACTCTTCTGCGGCATTGTCGCCGGCGTGCTCTTCGGAGTGGTCCTCGGCATCGCAGCAACGCGCTTCAAGGTCGATCAGATCGTGGCGGGCACGGGACTCAACCTGGTTGCCGCGGGCGGCGCGGCGTTCGCGTTGACGCTGATCTACAATCAGCCCGGTGCAAGTCCTCAGGTGCCCGCACTCGGCAACAACGTTTGGTGGCTCGTTGCGTTTGCGTTTGTGTCTGCAGTCGCGCTGCACGTGGTGCTCTACTTCACGCCGTGGGGATTGCGCGTGCGTGCATGCGGCGAGAACCCCCGCGCCGTTGCAGATGCGGGCCTGTATCCGCTGCGGCTAAGGGTGCAAGCCGTTGCACTGAGCGGCGCGCTGGCGGGCCTGGGCGGCGCGTTCTTGTCGATCGGTGAAGTCAACTTGTTCTCCGACGGCATGACCGCCGGCCGCGGCTTTATTGCCCTGGCGGCGGTCATCTTCGGCCGCTGGACGCCGCTGGGCGCGAGCGGTGCCGCGCTGTTCTTTGGCTTTTTTGAAGCTTTGCAATACGTGCTCCAGGGGCGCATCCCCGGGTTGCCCGCGGATGCAATGCAAGCGATACCATATGTTGCTGCACTGTTCGCAATCGCGGGACTTGTGGGACGCGTTCGCGCGCCGGCGGGTGACGGCGTCCCATATTAGCTCGCGAGGCTTGTTTTCCAACGGCAAATAACCGATAGTCTTATCAATGCGGATCGCCCTTGCAATAGCGCTGTGGATGGCGCAAGTGCAGTTGCCGTTCCCACTTGCGCATTTGCAAGTGACGCTGGCAAGCGCTGCCTCACGGGCTCCCGGCATTGCGGCCGTTGCGGTGCGCGATCTCGGCAGCTCGTACATGTCGGGCTACAACATGAACGAAGTGATGCCGGCCGCCTCTACGATCAAAATTCCGATCATGGTCGAGGTCTTCCGTCAGATGGAAGAAGGCAACTTCGATCTGAACCGCCGCGTGCAGCTGCAAGCCTCGGATCGTGACTGGGGCTCCGGCGATATCGCCGGCTCGCCGGTGGGCGTCGAGTATCCGGTTTCCACGCTGCTTACGCAAATGATCACGGTGAGCGACAACACCGCCGCGAACATGCTTATACGCCTTGTTGGGCGGCACAACATCAACAAGACGATGCAGCGCCTAGGCATGCAACACACCGTTTTGTCGGATTTCATTCATACCGAAGGCTGGGGCGTGCGCGAAACGCTTCGAACTACACCGGCCGACATGACACGCTTGCTGGCGGCGATGGCGGAAAAAAAACTCATCGACCAATGGGCCTCGCAGCGGATGATCGACATCCTGGAACATCAGGAAATCAACACGCTGCTGCCCGAGCCGCTGCCGGAAATTCCGATTGCCCATAAAACCGGCTCGTTCAACGACACGCTGAACGACGTCGGCGTCGTCTATGCCTCGCAGCCCTATGTCATTGCGGTCTTCACCACGCAGTTGCAGTCGCTACCCGCGGGGCGTCAATTCATCCGGCGCGTGTCCGCGATGGCGTACAACCATTTCGAGCAGCTGGCGAAGATGCGCGCATCGGGGATGCTGGATACGGAGCCGCTCGACGCAGCGACTCCCGCGCCGGAGCCCACGGACAGCGGCATGGATGAATCCATGTGGGCGACTCCGCCACCCACACCCACACCGCAGCCTTAGGCGATCACCTTTCGTCCCGCGTAGACGCGGCTGATCCACTGATCGTAGCGCGGCTCCGCGCCGGTCACGCAGCGGTTGTAAAAGTCTGCCAGTTTGCCTGCGATCGCACCACGCGAACCGTCACCGACGGGGCGGTGATCGATCGACGAAACGTGCACCACGCCCGCCGCCGTGCCGGTGAAAAACACCTCATCGGCACCGTACAACTCGCTGCGATCGATCGAACGCTCGACGATTTCCAGTCCGAATTCCGAACGCGCGATTTCCATGATGCTGCGGCGCGTGCAGCCTTCCAAAATATTTTGCGATGCATCCGGGGTGAAAAGCACGCCGCTCTTGACCATGAAGATGTTCTCGGCGGATCCTTCGGCCACGTGACCGTCGTGCGAGAGCATGATGGCCTCGTCGTAGCCGTTGAGCACCGCTTCGGTTTTCGCGAGCGCACTGTTCACGTAGAGGCCAGTCAGCTTCGCGCGCGGCGGCGCAGCAGAATCATCGGCGCGGCGCCACGAACTCACGCCGGCTTTTAATCCGGCGGACGCATCGAAATAGGGTGTGTACGGCACCGGTATAATGGCGAACGAATCGGCAACGCCGTGCAAGCGCACCCCGATATCTTCAGCCGCCTTGAAAATGCACGGCCGGATGTAAATGTTTTCTTCGAAGCGGTTGCGCGCGACGAGGTCGACCGTGAGCTCGACGAGATCTTTGGTTCGCAGCGGCAGCTCCATCATTAGAATCTTCGCTGAGATTGCAAGGCGCTCGTAGTGCTCGCGCAGTTGCACGAGCATCATCTCCGACTCTTGCGCAACCCAGTAGCCGCGGATGCCTTCGAAGCAGCCCGTTCCGTACTGCAAGCCGTGAGTGAGCAGACCCACTTTGCTCTCGCCGTACGAGCGGAAAGCGCCGTTTGCGTAGACCGTTATCTCGTTCAGATTCATGATGCCGCTGCCTTCAGGAGCCAGGTCCGCGATTCCCGGGCGTTGCATCTGCTCGGCGCATGGCAGAGGTGTTTCTTGCCTTCTTACGGCTCGGCTGCATCAGCTTTGGCGGACCCGCCGCACACCTCGCGATGTTTCGCGCGGAGTTTGTGCGCAAGCGCCGCTGGCTGGACGACGATCTCTTCAGCCAATGCATCGCAATCACGCAAGTGCTTCCCGGACCGGGCAGTTCGCAGACGGGGATGCTCATTGGCTATCTGCGTGCCGGCTGGCGCGGTACGCTTGCGGCGTGGATTGCCTTTACGCTGCCCTCTGCCACTGCCATGACAGCGTTTGCGCTCAGCGCCGGACTTTGGAGTACGCAAAACGGCTGGATTCGGGGCGTCCTAACGGCGGCGGTGGGCATCGTCGCGCAGGCGGTGCTCTCGATGCGGCGCACGCTGATTCGATCCACGCTCCAGCTCGTGCTGCTCTTTGCTACGTTTGCGGCGATTCTGGTTTCACCGTTTCCGCAAACCGCACCGTTCGCGATTCTGGCGTGCGCGCTCTTCGCATCGCTGCCGATGCGTACGGTCGCACTTCCGCAGACGCCGCTCGATCTCGGGATCTCACGGCGCGCCGGTGTCGTGGCCGCTTTACTTTTTGTCCTGGCGCTCGGCGCACTGACCGTGGCCGCGCGCAGTGGCGAGAAGCACGCCGTACTTGCGGCGGCCATGTTCCAAACCGGAAGCTTGGTGTTCGGGGGCGGCCACGTCGTTCTGCCGCTGCTGCAAACGCAAGTCGTGCGCGAGGGCATCGTAGCCGCGCAGCAGCTCATCGGCGGTTATGCGGCCGCACAGCTTATGCCGGGACCGCTGTTTACGATCAGCTCGTACGTGGGCGCATCGGCGTTCGGCGGCGCGCTGGCAATCGGCGGCGCCGTTATCGCCACGATAGCGATCTTCGCGCCATCGTTCTTTCTGTTGCCGGCCGTCGCTCCGTTTTACGGTGCGCTCAGCCGGAACGCGCGCTTTGCCGCCGGACTTGCCGGTGCCAATGCAGCGGTTGTGGGATTACTCGCGGCGGCGTTCGTGACGCCGGTGTGGACGAACGCCGTGCACGACTGGCGCGAAGGTGTGCTGGCTGCGGCGGCATTCGCTGCGCTGGTTTGGTGGAAGCGGCCGGCATGGCAAGTTGTGGGCGCGTGCGCGCTGGCGGGGGCGGCCGTCTTGCGGTAGAACGGGCGTGCACATGAAACGACGCATTGCTGTTGCCGCGATCATCACGCTGGCGTGCGCCGCGGCTGTAACGGCCGCACGTGAATCAACCGTGCTTCCCACCGGATGGCGCTTGCAGCCGCCGCAAGGCGCTGTCGCGATCATCGGAACGATGCCGCAGGGCATCGCGCTTTCACCCGACGGCGGCGCGCTTGCCGTCGTTGAATCGGGCGTAAGGCCGCCGGCGCTTCGTCTGCTGCAGCCCGCAGATCTGCATCAAGATAAAGCGATCGATCTCAAAGGCGCGTTCGGACGTCCCGTGTGGGTCGATGTGAATCGCGTGCTCGTTGCGGGCGCGAACAGCGATAGCGTTTTTGACATCAACGTTTCTAGCGGCGCGGTCACCAGTGCGCTCGATGTTGCCAAAGGTGCGTGGCCCGCGGCTGTTGCGCGATCGTCCGATGGAACGATCGCAACGGCAAACGACGGCGATGGAACAGTGAATGTCGGCAGCACCGCTATTCACGTCGGGGATCATCCCGCCGACGTGCTCTTTTCGCCCGACGGAAAAACGCTGTATGCATCGGTCCGGCAAACGAACAGCATCGCTGTGATCGACACGGCAAATAAAACGATGACCTCACAAATTCGTGTTGGGCGTCACCCCGAAGCTCTTGCGTTTTCCGCGGATGGAAAAACCTTGTACGTTGCCGAGAGCGATGACGACACCGTCGGGGTTATCGATCTCGGCACGCAAAAACGCGTGCGCGGTATTGCGGTTGGTTTGAATCAAGGGCGTTTGCAGAATGTCGGTGCATCGCCGAATGCGCTCTTCGTGCACGGGAACGATCTCTTTGTTGCGCTTGGCGCTGAAAACGCGGTCGCGCTCGTGCGCGGCGATCGCCTCGTCGAGCGCATTCCGGCGGGCTGGTATCCGACCGATGTCGCGATAGCGCGCGATGACCGTCTGCTCGTAAGCAACGGTTACGGCGAAGGCACGCACGCCAATCCAGAATTCAATCCGCTCGAGCGTCATTCGGCCGGTTACGTGGCGTCGATCACCGTCGGCTCGGTGCGTGCGATTCCCGCAGCTGCATGGGCGCGCGCGGCCTACGAGACGCAGGGCGTGATCGCCGCTGCGCAGCCGCAGTGGACCGCACCGCCGCTCTCGCAAACCGTGCTGCGCTCCGGTGGCCCGATCAAACACGTCATCTACATCATCAAAGAAAATCGCACGTACGATCAAATCTTAGGCGATCTTCCCGGCGCAAACGGCAATGCGAAACTTGCGATGTTCGGCAGCGCGGCCACGCCAAACCAGCACGCAATCGCCAAGCGTTTCGGCATCTTCGATAATGCGTACACCGACGCGCAAGTCAGCGCGCCGGGACATAATTGGACGGACGCCGCATTTTCCAATGACTTCGTCGAACGCCGCTGGCCGCCGAATTACGGCGATCGCATGCAGTCGTACGATTTTCAAACCGGCGCCGCGCCGGACGTTCCGCATAACGGCTATTTGTGGGATGCCGCCAAGCGCGCTCACCTCACGTACCGCGACTACGGCGAGGACATCGATACACCGCAAACCGGACCAAAAATCGGAATCAACACGTTCCCGGGTCTGACCGGCCATTTCGATCCTGCGTACGTTGGCTGGGACTTGAAAACGAGCGATGAGGCGCGATACGCGGAGTGGCAGCGCGAGTTCGATCGCTTTGCTCAAAGCGGTACTGTGCCGCAGCTGGAGATCGTGTATTTTCCGAACGATCACACCTCGGGTACAAAACCCGGCATGCCGACGCCGCAGGCCTATATCGCTACCAATGATTGGGTCGTAGGGCGGCTTGTGGAGCACGTTTCGCACTCGAAGGTGTGGAGCTCCACTGCAATTTTTGCACTCGAAGACGATGCGCAGAACGGGCCCGATCACGTGAGCGCGCAGCGTTCTACGTTCTATGTTGCCAGCCCGTACGCACGCGGCGGCGTGCATCACGCGCACTATTCGACATCGTCGTTCGTACGCACGATCGAACTGATCCTCGGCTTGGAACCGCTTTCAATCTACGATGCGACAACGCGCCCACTGTACGACGCCTTTACGACCGCGCCGCGTAACATCGCAGCGTATACGGCGATCAAACCGCGTGTGGACATGAGCGCGCTCAACGCAAAGACTGCGTATCGTGCAAAGGACAGCGCGCGTCTGGACTTCTCCAGACCGGATGCCGCCGATGAAGAAACACTCAACGACATCGTGATGCACGCGCGCTGATGCATCCATTAGCGGCAGCGCTTACGGCGGCACTGGCATCGGGACTCGAGTTCGTCGAGGCCGCGACCATTGTGCTGGCCGTCGGCTACACCGCCGGTTGGCGCACCGCGCTTCGCGCAAGCGCCGCCGCCGCCGCCGTGCTGCTTGCTATTTGCGTCGTGCTGGGTCCGGCGCTGGTATTGTACGTGCCGCTGCGCGTCTTGAAGATCGCTATCGGCACGTTTTTGCTGCTGTTCGGATATACGTGGCTGCGCAAAGCGATCTCGCGGTATTCGGGACGCAAATCGATGCGCGACGAACAGCAAACGTTCGAAAGGGAAGTGCAAGAACTAAAGACACGCGAGCAGCGGTTCGCGTATGCAACCGCGTTTAACGGCGTTTTGCTCGAAGGCTTGGAAGTAGCCGTGATCGTTGTAACATTCTCCGCAGCAAACACCGGTACTATGATTTGGGCGGCGGCTGGGGCACTGGCTGCCGGCATCGTCGTGGCGCTGGCGACGGTACTGCTCCGGCACCCATTCCAGCGCGTACCTGAGAATGCAATGGGGTTTGTGGTCGGAATCATGCTCTTATCCTTCGGCACGTTCTGGAGCGGCGAAGGGTTCGGCTTCAGCTGGCGCGGCGGGGACATCGTTCTGCTGTATCTGGCTGCGCTGTACGTGGCAGCATCGTTCGTCCTTATCGGCGCTTGGCGGGCGCGCACAGCATGAACGCGATCTTCAAATTCATCGCGGGCAATTCGCGCGTGACGCCGGTTGGTGTCATCCTTGCGGCCGCATTAGCCGTTTTGGGCCATGCCGAATCGTGGATCGCGTTTGCGTATGTTGGCGTACTGCTGCTTACGCTGGCCGCCAGCACGTTCGAGCGCGTATAATAGAGCCTCACGCACTCTCTAACCGCCGTCTGGAGCGGCAGAAAATAGGGACGGAATGAGCAATCGCTGGGCAATCGCGACCGCCGGTATGGTCGTGATGATTTGCCTTGGAACGGTTTACTCGTGGAGTTTGTTCACCAATCCGCTGATCGCAAGCTTCGGATGGTCGACGCAGGACGCGACACTCGCATTCGAACTAGCTATTTTCTTCCTTGGCGTGGGAGCCGTTTTCGGCGGACGTTGGCAAGACCGGGTCGGACCGCGCACGGTAACGATTATTGGTGCGATACTTTGGGGCTTAGGTGTCATGCTTGCAGGGTTGGGCACGGTCGGCCTCGGCAAGTTCTGGCTGTATCTGACGTACGGTGTGATCGGCGGTTTCGGCACCGGCATGGCGTACGTATCGCCGGTCGCTATGGTCACGAAATGGTTTCCCGATAAACGCGGCGTCGGCAGCGGTATGGTCGTCATGGGATTTGGTTTAGGCGCCTTCATTTATAACCAGATTGTGACGCGTATTCCGGCGTTTAAGGCTGCGGCGCACGCGGCCACCGCGTACACGACCGCGCAAGCCGCCGCGATCAAGGCCGGCACGCCATTCGACAAAGCTGCACATTTTATAAGTCCCGCGGACACGCACGCCGTCATGATGACATTCGTGATCTCGGGCATCGTGTTCATCGTCATCGGCGGCTTATGCGCCATGGCGATGCGCAATCCGCCCGAAGGATACAGCGTCGCAGGAGCAGTCGCGACCGCAGTTTCATCCGGCCGCAGTTACACGCCAGGCGAAGCGCTCACGACGCCGCAGTTTTACGGGTTGTGGATTTTGCTGTTTCTCAACGTTACGGCAGGCATTCTCATTATCTCGAACGCGGTGCCGATCTATATCGAGCTAACCGGGGCAACCGCAGCCGCAGCCGGCTCGATTTACGGTTTGGTCGCCGTCTGCAACGGTCTGGGACGATTCTTCTGGGGTTCCGTTTCAGATCGCCTCGGACGCAACATGACGTACACCGTCATGTACGCCATCCAAGCCGTGATCTTTTTTATTCTCGCCACTACGCACTCGTTCGTCGGTGTCGCGCTTGAGTTTGCCGTCGTGCTGCTATGCTACGGTGGCGGCTTCGGCGTTATGCCCTCGTTCAACGCAGACTACTTCGGCACGAAGTATCTAGGTCAGAATTACGGGATGATCTTGACCGCATGGGGCGTCGCAGGTATCGTCGGCCCGGCACTCGCCGCGATCGTGAAGGATAAGACCGGATCGTATCACGGCGCACTTATCCCTGTCGCAATCATGCTCATCGTCGCGGCCGTCATTCCATTCTTCATCAAGAAACCCAGCGACAAACCGGCAGCAGCCGTGAGGACCGCGTAAGGCAATGAAAGAACGCACGCGCCCGCTCATCGATATCAACGCTATCCTAGAACGCGCCGGCGAGATGCTGAGCGAGCGCGTTGCGTCGCTTCCGAACGTCCCGTCCAAACGCACGCAGCAACTGCAAGCGCGCATTACCAACGCAAAACCGGTTGTCAGCGTGTGCCCGTATTGCGCCGTCGGGTGCAGCACCCTCGCATATGTATCCGACGAAGGCAAACTGCTCGACGTCGAAGGCAATCCCGACAGCCCCGTCAACGGCGGGCATCTGTGTCCAAAAGGGTCCGCCATCTTCGGTTTGCACGTGAACGGCAAACGCTGGACGACCGTGAAATACCGCGCGCCGTACAGCACGCAGTGGGAAGACCGCCCGCTGGAATGGGCGATGGATCGCATCGCGCACCTCGTGAAAGAAACGCGCGAGCGAACGTTCGTGCGTGAGACGGAAGGCAAACGCGTCAATCACACGCTGGGCATTGCATCGCTGGGCGGCGCGACGTTTGCCATCGAGGAGAACTACATCCTCGGCAAGATGCTCCACAGTTGGGGAGTCGTTGCTATCGATAACCAAGCCCGAATATGACATAGCTCGACGGTGCCTAGTTTAGGCACCTCGTTCGGCCGCGGCGGTGCAACTACGTTTCTGCAAGACTTGCAGAATGCCGATTGCATTTTGATTCAAGGCAGCAACTTCGCCGAGGCCCATCCCGTCGGTTTCCGGTTCGTCATGAAAGCCAAAGAGCGCGGGGCGAAGATCATTCACGTCGATCCCCGTTACACGCGCACGTCTGCGATGGCGCACGAGTTCATCGCGCTGCGCAGCGGCAGCGACATTGCGTTTTTGGGCGGCATTATCAATTGGCTGTTGCAAAATGAGCGTTACTTCAAAGACTACGTTGCGGCGTACACCAATGCCAGCAGCATCGTCACCGAAGAGTTCCGCGACACCGAAGATCTCGAAGGGCTTTTCTCCGGCTACACCGGCGAGAATACTGGTGCATCGCAAATGTCGCATCAGGGCGGCGGACAAGGCCGCGGCACCGCGGGTGGTTACGATCCATCGAGTTGGCGTTTCGAGAAGAACGAAGACGGCTCGTACAAACGCGACGAAACGCTGACGGATCCGCGGTGCGTGCTTCAGATTCTGAAGCGCCACTTCGCTCGCTACACGCCCGACATGGTCGAACGCGTGTGCGGCGTTGCGCCGGAGCGTTTCTTGGCGCTGTGCGAGACGCTCGCGCAAAATAGCGGCCGCGAGCGCACGACGGCATTTGCGTATGCGGTTGGCTGGACGCAGCATACAGTCGGCGTCCAATACATCCGCACCGCGTGCATTTTGCAGCTGTTGCTCGGCAACATCGGGCGCCCCGGCGGCGGTATCATGGCGTTGCGCGGACACGCGGATATTCAAGGCGCGACTGATATCGCGACGTTGTACGATCTGTTGCCCGGATATCTGCCGATGCCGTCGATCCGCCGCGACGAACAAACGCTTGCGGCGTATTTGAAGACGAACACCAAGCCCAGCGGCTGGTGGTCGAATTTTCCGAAATATTTCGTCTCGCAGCTCAAAGCGTTTTACGGCGAGCACGCAACGCGAGAAAACGACTTCTGCTTTGAGTATCTGCCGCAGCTCACCGGCGATCATTCAACGATCCCAATGACGTTCGCCATGAAGGACGGCACGATCGAGGGCTACTTCGTGATCGGGCAAAACCCCGTTACGTCGGGACAGAACACTGAGCTCATCGCGGCGAGCATGGATCGTTTGAAATGGTTCGTGAACATCGACGCCTTCGAAAACGAAACGTCTTCCTTCTGGAAACGGGAAGGCGGCGATCCCACGCAGATCGGTACCGAATGCTTCTTCATTCCGGCGGCGATGGTGCTCGAAAAAGATGGCACGATGACCAACACGAACCGCATGCTCCAGTTTCACGATAAGGCCATAGAGCCGCCGGGCGATGCGACCAGCGACGCGTGGTTCATTTACAATTTGGGCAAGCGAGTCAAAGCGCTGTACGAAGGTTCGACTGATCCGAAGGATAGGCCGATTCTGCATCTGACGTGGGACTACGAACACGAGGACGAGCATGAACGCCGGCGCGGCGAGCCGTCGGTGCGCAAGATCGCGCAAGAGATCAACGGTTACGACGTGACGACGGGCGAGCAGCTCAAACTGTTTACCGAATGCAAGGATGACGGAAGCACCGCGTGCGGCGGCTGGATCTACTCTGGCTTTGCGCCCGATAAAGAGACGCTTCGCGCGCGCAATCGCAAAGCCGACGAGTGGACGTCCCTCGGCTGGGGCTACGCGTGGCCGGCAAACCGGCGCATGTTGTACAATCGCGCCTCTGCCGACCCCGACGGTAAACCCTGGAGCGAACGCAAGAAGTACCTTTGGTGGAATGCGGACGATCAGGTTTGGAACGGCCCCGACGTTCCCGACTTTCCGGTAAATAAAGCGCCGTCAACGCCGGGTAAGCCGGGAACGAGTGGTCTGGATCCACACTCGGGAAGCGATCCGTTCATCATGCAACTCGACGGACGCGGACAGCTGTTCGTCGCCTCCGGTTTGAAAGATGGGCCGCTGCCTACGCATTACGAACCGCTGGCTTCGGTGATGCACAACGCGCTGTACCCGCAGCAAAACAATCCGAGCGCCGGACAATGGGACCGCGACGATAATCCGTACAACGGTCTCGTGAACCCGGAGTATCCGCACGTGCTCACGACCTACCGCATCACGGAGATCTCCGGTATCTACACACGGTACGTTCCGTGGCTGGCGGAATTGCAGCCTGAAGCGTTTTGCGAGATCGATCCGGATCTTGCGCGCGAGATTAATGTGCGCAGTGGCGATTACGTTACAATCGTCACGGCCGTTAGCGAGATCGAAGCACGGGCGCTGGTGAGCGCGCGCATGAAGCCGCTCACCGTCGACGGACGGACCGTCCATCAAATCGGGTTGCCATATCTGTACGGCAACTACGGATTCACGAAAGGCGACACGTCGGGCGATCTCATCCCGCTCTCGATCGATCCGAACGTATCGATTCACGAATCGAAATCGCTCACTTGCAATGTGCGTGCCGGCCGCCGGACGCGCCGGTCACGCATGGTGCAAGATATGCCTGTACCGGCAAGTGAAAAAGATCCTACCGGTCAACCCTCGTTCCATGGCCCGGACGCATCGTGAGTAGCGGCTTTTTTACCGACACGACGCTTTGCATCGGCTGCAAAGCGTGCGAAGTAGCGTGCAAACAGTGGAACGAACTGCCGTCGGACGGCTTCGGCTTTACCGGCATGTCGTACGACAACACCGTGCAGCTTTCGGGCACGACGTGGCGGCACGTCGCATTCGTCGAAGAGGTTCACGAAAAGCCGGACGGCGCTGCGGATCGCTGGTCGATGATGAGCGACGTCTGCAAACACTGCACGAACGCGGGCTGCCTGGAAGCATGTCCGACCGGGGCAATTATCCGCAATGAATTCGACAACGTCTTTATTCAGCCCGACGTATGCAACGGCTGCGGTTACTGCGTTGTGTCGTGTCCGTTCGGTGTTGTGGATCTCATGGGTGCGGTCAGACGCGGCGAGCAATACAGCATCGCCTCGCTGAACGAAGACCGCCTTGCGGTAAAGGCAACTGCGGTGCAAGATCACGGCGGCGTCGCCGGCAAATGCACGCTGTGCTACGATCGCCAGCGTGCGGGCTTCGTTCCGGCGTGCGCCAAAGCGTGCCCGACGGAGTCGATTCAATTCGGTAACGTGGAAGAGCTCAAAGAACGCGCGCGCAAACGAGTTGCAACGCTCACCGAGCGCGGCGTGCAAAACGCGCGGCTGTACGGCATCGACACGGACAGCAGCGTCGGCGATTTGAACGCGTTTTTTCTCATCACCGGCGATCCGCAGTCGTATAATCTGCCGCCGGAACCGGTGCTGCCCTCAACGCGACAGCCCGCGGCCTACACGGCAGGCATGCTTATCGCGGGGGCTTTATTCGTCGCGGGCATGGCAATCTTCGGACGAAACGGCGATGCAGACACGATCCAATAAGACGTACTACGATCGTCCGCTCCTCAAAAAGCCGCACTGGGAATGGAACGTCGTCACGTACTTGTTTCTCGGCGGCATCATGGGCGGAAGCGGAATGCTCGGCGCGATCGCTCAACGCTCCGGCGATGCCGAGTTGCAGCGCTCCAGCCGGTATATCTCAATTGCGCTAGCGTTTGCATGCCCCGCCGTCTTGATCTCGCATCTCGGGCGGCCCGAACGGTTCCTCAATATGATGCGCATCGTCAAGCTGAAATCGCCGATGTCGATGGGCGTATGGGGACTTGTCGGCTACTCGGCTTTTGCGGGCATGAATGCGGCGGCGCAGCTGTCCCGCGACGGCGTGCTGCCAAAGTGGATCGCTCGGTTCGAACCCGCTCCGGTTGCTGTACCGATGCAGGCGCTCTTCGGCGCCTTCACCGCCGGATACACCGGCGTACTCCTCAGCGCGACGGCAATTCCGCTGTGGGGAAAAGGCAAGGTCCATATTCCGGCGATGAGCGTCTGTTCTGCCGTGGCGGGCGCGTGCGCGGTGAATGCAATAGCGCTGAGCGCGAATCCGCGAGCCGCGCGAACACTCCATAAACTCGAGAAGCTTGAAGCTGTCGCAAGCGCAGCGGAACTTGCAATTCTCCTGCATTTCCGCATGTACGCCGGAAGCACCGGAAAACCGATGTACGAAGGCCAGCGCGGACAACGCCTGACAACGCTGACCATCGGCGCGGGCATCGCTGCGCCGCTGTTGCTCAATGCACCATCGTTACTCTCGCGCGGTGAGAAGAAACTTTCGTTCCTGAGTACGATCGTTACGGTTGCCGCCGGCGCCGCAACATTGCTCGGCGGCTACATTTTACGCGAGACGCTCATTGAAGCCGGCAAAGTGTCCACGGACGATCCGCGCGAAGCGTTCTTCCAACCAAAATAGTGCAAACGCGCGGCCTTACGGAGAGCGCCAAAATTCTCGCCTATCGCGAGGGAGCTTGGCGCGATACGGTTGACGATCTCGCGGCCGAAGAACCGCTGGAGATTCGTCTGATCGCCGGCACCGTGATGCGGCGTGCGGGCGTAACAATGCGCACGCCGGGCAGTGATTTTGAGCTGGCTGCGGGATTTTTGCTCGGCGAAGGCGTCATCGCGCAGCGCTCCGATATTTCGGAGATCACGTACTGCGTCGATCCGGAAATCGATCCGGAGCAGCAGTACAACATCGTGAACGTTTCTCTAACGAACGGCATGCCCGAAAACGTCTACGCGCTCGAGCGGCATTTCAGCGCTGGAAGCGCGTGCGGCGTATGCGGTAAAGCGAGCATCGAAGCGCTTCAAGTGCGCGCAAAAGCAATCGACGATGACCTCCGCGTGCCGATCGATCTCGTGCAATCGCTGCCGGATCGCATGCGCTCCTCGCAGCGCGTGTTCAAATCGACGGGTGGCCTGCATGCTGCCGCGCTCTTCGACAAGAACGGTACGCTGCTCGTGCTGCGTGAGGATGTCGGAAGGCACAACGCACTCGACAAAGCTATCGGGTGGGCCCTGCTGAACGTTCGCATTCCACTGCGTGAGTGTATCGCGCTTGTGAGCGGGCGCGCGAGCTACGAGCTCGTGCAAAAATGTATCGTCGCGCGTGCCGCGATGCTGTGCGCCGTATCGGCGCCCAGTTCGCTTGCGGTGCAACTGGCCCGCGAATTTAACCTGACGCTGATCGGGTTTTTGCGAGAGGGCCGCGCGAACGTTTACGCGGCGCCCGGCCGCGTGGTCACCGGCGACTGAACCGCGGCGACGAGGTCGCGCATCAAATACGGCTTGTGGATGATCTGAGCATCGCCGAACGCCGGTGGATCGCTGCCTACGACAACGATGTGCGCACCGTGCGCGCGCGCAAACGCTTCGAGTTTGTGCACGAGCTCTTCGTTCATGTTCACCGCGGCCAAATCGACGACAATGCGATCGGTCTCGAAAATGTCTTCCTCCAACAGCGCTTCAGCGGTGGGAACCAGGCGCGTGCGTAGACCGGCTTCACGCAACGCGTGTGTGATGAACGAGCGCGCCTCACTATGCGCTTCAACCACGGCGACGCGCAGCGGCCGCGCGTGCGACTCTTGACCACCGAGCGGAAGCAGCACGCGGAAGACACTGCCTCGTCCTTCCTGACTCTCCACTTCAATGCGGCCACCGTGCATTTCAACGATCTGGTGGGCGAGAAACAGACCGAAGCCGGTGCCGGAGATTCGCATTCTGCGGGCGTTCGACGCGCGCGAAAACCGATCAAAGACGCGAGCGAGATCTTTCTGCGGAATGCCGATACCGCAGTCGGTGATCTCGACGGCGGCATCGCCGTCGCGTTCGAACACCCTAATGGTTACGGGCGCTCCGTTCGGCGAATATTTTATCGCGTTCTCGATAAGGTTGTAAAACACTTGACGCAAGCGCCGCACATCGCCATGTAGCGGCGGATCGCTCTCGATGTGAATCTCGACCTGTCCGCGATTGGTTCCTTCGGCAACTTCGCGCAACAGCTGCGCGAGGTCGAGCGGTTCGGTCGAGAGATCGATCTCGTTGCGTTCCAGGCGCGACATCGCCAGCGTATCCGTGGCAAGATCTGCCAGCCGCAGCGCAGCACGCCGGATTGCATCGATGTACTCGTGCTGGTGCTCGTTCAGATCGCCCATTTCCGACGTGAGATCGGCGTACCCCAGAATGTTCGTAAGTGGGCCTTTGAAATCGTGAGCGAGCATTGCGATGAGATCCGATTTGACCTGGTTGAGTTCCAGCACCGCGTTGCGCTGCTCTTCGATTTCGGCGACGAGCGACGCATTGTGCGCCGCCACCGCAAAGTACTGCGCGAGCAATTCGACGATCGTGACGTCGGCAGGCTTGAGCGGATGCGCCCGGCGCACGTCGATCACATACGACGAACCCGCCGGAACAACTATACGCCGCTGCGAGTCGTCGGTGATCGAGCGGTGGCCGGTATGTGCGCGCAGAAGCAACGGATCCGGCGAGTGTTCGGAATCGAGCACGTAAACCGCGGCGGATGCACCGCACATCTCGCGCACGGCAGCATCTAAACGGCGTTCGAGCTCGCGCAGTTCGAGCGCTCCGAACAGCGAGCGCGCGGCGCGGCCGAGCGCCATCAAACGCACGTTTTGATCTTCAAGGTGCGATTCGCGTTCGATCGCTTCGGTGACGTCGCGCTCGACGCTGACCCAATGTGTGACCTGCCCTTGGGAGCCGCGAATCGGCTCAAGAGTCAGCTGGTTCCAGAAGCTGCTGCCGTCTTTGCGATAGCTGCAAACTTCGGTTTTGAGCGCCCTTCCGGCAGCAATGGCTTTGCGTACGCGCTGCATACCCGGATCGTCAGGCATGTTTTTGCGAAAGAAATCCAGTGATTCGCCCATCACGTCGGCGAGCTCGTATCCCGTTTGCTGAAGAAACGCAAAATTGGCGTACGCGACCTTGAGCGTCCCTTCATCGTCCACTTCAAAAACGATGATCGAGTCGCCGGCGACGTTTACCGCGGAGAAGAGAATGTCGATCTGCTCTTGCGCCGCCCGCCGCTGCGTAACGTTCTGGGCCACGATCGCGAGCCGTTCGCCACCGCTTTGGTCGCCGATCTCGCAGTGCAACTCCACGGGCACGACCGCGCCGTCCTTGCGCCGGGCATCGAGCTCCGTGGTGTACGGACGGCCGGATCGCACGTGACGCATCGCCATCTCTAACCGCGTCCCGCCGAACTCCGGAAACACATCGTGCAACTGCAACGCCCGCATCTCGTTCATACTGTATCCCAGCATGTTCAGTGCGCCTTGCGATGCGAAGGTAAAATGGTTCGCGTGCTGATCGTAGACGAACAGCTCGTTATAGGTTGAGTCGAAAATCTGCAAAAGATTTCGCCGGTCTTCCAGCACGCCGTGCAGCGCGCCGGCAAGCTCTTCTAACGCGCGCAGTTGCCAATCGTCAAGCGTGCGCGGCTCTTTATCGATAACCGCCAGCGCACCAAGCGAGAACCCCTCTCGCGATCGAAGCGGAAACCCCGCATAAAACCGGAAGCGCGGATCGTCGAGCACGAGCGGATTGCGCGCGAACCGCGCATCGCGCAGTGTATCGTTGATTACCAGCGGATGATCTTCACCCATGGCCGTCGTGCAAAAACCACCCTCACGCGCGACGTAGGTGCGCTCGAAGCCGAGTCTGGCTTTGAACCACTGCCGATCGCGATCGACCAGCGTCACCAGTGCAACCGGCGTCTGCGCGATAGCTGAAGCGGCGCGTACGAAAGCATCGTATACCGCTTCCGGCCGCGTATCCGAGAGTTGATAGTGCTTCAGGACGGCCAGACGGCGCTCTTCGTCCTGCGGCTCAGGCGCTCGCATAAGTGCCGCTTATAAAATGCTCCAATAGAGCGTTAAACCGCTCGGGCGCGTCGGCGTTCACCACGTGACCGGCGCCGTTGATAATTTCGATATGCGCCCTTGGTATGGCCTGTGCGATTTCCTGCGAGTAGCGCGGCGGCGCAACCGCATCGCGCTCGCCACATACCACCAGCACGGGCACGTTGATCGACGGCAGTAAGGCGCGATAATCACCGGTCCACGTTGCGTACGTTGAAGCACAATACGAATCGAGCGTTTTGCACGCCATTTGCGCGATCGTCTCGTCGGTGCGCTTGCCGGGCCGCATGCCCAGCTTCGCAGCGCGCTCGAGGGCAAAAGCCTTCATTGACTCTGCCGCGCGCGCCGAAGCCACAATACCGTCGGCGTAGCGCTGCCCATCATCATACGCTGCAAAGCTCCCGGCAAGCGTCATCGTAAGGACGCGCTCGGGAGCGGTCTTCCAAAGCTCGAACGCCACCACGCCGCCCAGACTGCACCCGGCAAAATGAAAACGATCGAGCTGCGCGGCATCGGCGAGCGCGAGCACATCTTGAACGAAACCTCCGCGCGTAATGCTCTGCGCCGGCGGTTCCGGTTTGCTTGCGCCGTTGCCGCGCAGCTCGACCGCAAAACAGCGGTAACGCGCGCCGAAGTGCGCCAGTTGATAATCCCAAATCGCCGCGGTCGATCCAACGCCGTGCACGAAGATGATGCCTTCGCCATTCGATCCGCTCATGCGTGCGCCGGCAATCACGTCGCCGCCTCCCGTTTGCGCTGCACGAATGCCAGTACTTCATCAACGCTGCGCGTGTTCAGCACATCCTCGCGTGTCAATCCGGCGCGCCGCGCTTGGGTGACCGCCAGTTCGATGTTCGGTAAATCCGCTATGTCATGAGCGTCCGAATCGACGGTGAGCAGTGCGCCCATTTGTTTTGCGCGCTGCGCGAGCACCGGCGGTAAATCAAGACGCATGATCTGACCGTCGATTTCGAGCGCCGTACCCGTGCGCGCGGCCGCCGCAAAGACTGCGTCGTAATCAAATTCGTACCCCGGAAAACCGTCCAGCATGCGCCCCGTCGGGTGTCCGATAATCGAAACGTACGGATTCTCACACGCTTTGACGATGCGCGCGGTCATAGCATCGCGGCCGATGTTGAATGCCGTATGAACGCTTCCTACGACGATGTCGAGTTCGGCCAGCACTTCATCGGGGTAGTCCATCGATCCATCCGGCAAAATGTCAACTTCGCTGCTGCAGAGCGTCCGCACGCCGTACTTATCGCCAATGGCACGAACGCGCGCACGCTGCTCGCGCAGCTGATGGGGTGTCAAACCATACGCGCGCCCGCGTCCGATCGAATGATCCGAAATTGAATGGTACGCATAGCCACGCGCGGCTACTGCCGCTATCATCTCTTCCAACGGCTGATGCCCGTCGCTGTACGTGCAGTGCATGTGAAAGTCGCCGCGCACGTCGCTCAGTTCGATCAGATGTGGAATCTCGCCGCGGATCGCGGCGTCGATCTCGCCCATGCCGCTGCGCAGTTCCGGCGGAATCCATTGCATGCCGAGTGCCGCATACACGCCTTCTTCATCTGTGCACGTGATGACGTCGCCGGTTTCCAAATTCAGAATGCCGTTTTCACTGACGCGCAGCTGCTTACGCAGCGCGTATTCGCGCAATTGAATGTTGTGCTCGCGGCTGCCGGTAAAATGCTGAAGCAAATTTCCGTACAGATGATCCGGCAGCACACGCAGATCGATCTGCAAGCCATCCTCGAGCCAAATGCTGCCTTTCGTCGGTCCTTCGGCCAGTACGGCGCGCGCGCGATCCCACTTTGTGAAGCGCTCGATAACCGCGGCGGCATGTTCGCTCGTGCAAACGATATCGATATCGCCCACGCTCGCTTCCGCGCGCCGCAAACTTCCCGCATATGTGAGCCGGTGCAGCGGCGGCCCATCGTGCAGAAACGCCAGCACGTCGCGCGCGATAGCAAGCGCACTGCCCAGTGGAATGCGCCGCGAACGCCCGCGATATGCAAGAATGCCGCGACGGATGTTCTCTGACGTTTTGCGCCCCATGCGAGGTGCGGTTTCCAGCACGCCTTGGTCCAGCGCGCGTTCCAGATCGGCGATTGAACCGATGCCGAACTGATCGAAGAGCATGGCCGCGGTTTTCACGCCGATGCCGGAAACGCCCATCAGTTCTAAAATCGTGATGGGATAGCGCTGGAGCAACACATCGAGCTGCGCACAGCTGCCGGTACCGCAGATTTCCTCGATCGCTGCCGCAATCGTCTTACCGATGCCCGGTACGGTTAAGAGTGCTTGCTGCGCGACCAGGTCGTCGACCGGCGGCGCATTTTCAAGCGCGGACGCGGCGCGCTCAAAGGCCATGTACTTGTAAAACGATTCGCCCGCCAGTTCCATCAGCGTGCGAACGCGCATCAGCGCTTGCGCGACTTCGGAATTACTTGCCACGAAGTTTCCTTCGGTCGAAGGCGCTGGACCCCATCCCGGCAAAGCGCGTTGCAATGACGCTGCTCGAAATGCGCGCGGCTTGCGTTAGCACGGCAGACGGCATAACCGTCGGGCCGGTGACATTCGCGCTGGCCGAAGGTGCGCGTCTTGCATGGCCGTGCGCCGAGCCGCAAGCCGCGGCGGCGCTTGCGCGCCTGGCGTGCGCGCTCATGCGACCGGCCGAAGGAACGGTGTTTGTCGGAGCGTTCGACACACGCATACAACCCGTGCAAGCCAAACGGCTTGCGACGTTCGTTCCGCACGAACCGTTTGCGCCGCGTTTCGGATCGCTCGAAGCCTACATCGAATACCGGGCCGACTTGTGGGAGCTGCCCAAAAATCAGGCCGTCGTTCAAGCCCGCGCGCTGCGCGAGCGTCTTGCGGACGTGCATGAAGCGTTCGCCTATCCGCTCATTGGAGCGCTGGTCGCCCGTCCGCGATTGCTCGTTCTCGATCGTCCGCAGCCGGCGTATGCAGCGCATATTGCAGCGGTAACGTCCAACACGACGGTCTTTTCAACGCACGCCGGCGAAGCGGCGAGCTCGGCGTTTGTGCAAGCGGCGCCCGTCACATGAGCCGCGGCGCGGCGACGCTCGCGATTGCGCGATCGCGTTTGCAGCGCGATGTCTCGCTTACTTTTGCATTCTCCGCTATTGCAGCGTGCGTTGCGTATTTCCAGCGATACGACGAGCCGCTCGCGCATTTAGCCGGCGCACTCGTCTTTGGAACGATTGCTGCCGGCGCCGCAGCACTATCGGTCCCCGCATGGCGTCATCACGATCTCACGCTGTGCGAAGAAGCAGCGCCGCTCTACGGCCGCGAACTTGCGCGCGCACGCGCGATCGCGCCTGCAACCAGTGCGCTCTGCGCGCTCGCTGCGTACTGGATCGTCGCGGCGTTGTACGGCCCGCAGCCGTTGGCGTTTGTCGTGGAGAGCGCCGCCGCGTCGGCTGCAGCCGGCATCGCAGCGCTTTGCGCGACGCGCGAACGCGCGTATGGCCGGATTGCATACGCCGGTGTCGCCGCCGCACTGTGCGCGGCGGTGTTTCTATTCTCGGAGATTCCGGCGGCTGCGCTGGCGCTTTGCGCTGCGGCGGCGTTCGTGCTGCTGCGCCAGTACGGTGAGCGGCTTGCGCGTTCTTAAGCGGCGGGAGCCGGCGTGGACGTGGCGAGCTTTTCGACGATCGCGCGGTTGAACTGCGGCAGATCTTCCGGCGAGCGCGAGCTCACCCAGTTGCTGTCCTGGACCACGGGTTGATCGCGATAAAGGCCACCGGCGTTTCGAATATCATCCGCGATGGGATGCGCGCCCGTGAGCTGGCGTCCGCGCACGATTTGCGAAGAAATGAGCACCTGCGCGCCATGACAGATGAAGAACATCGGCTTCTTAGCGGCGTCGAACTCACGCACGAAGCGCTGCACTTCTTTGTCGGTGCGAAGGTGGTCGGGCGAGACGCCACCGGGAATCAGCAGTGCGTCGAAGTCTTCGGCGGTCACGTCAGCGACGAGCTCTTCGGCTTTCACAGAGCCGGCGTCGTCCAAGCCTCGTTTGCCGCGAATCTTCTGCCGCGACTTTTCGTCGATGCCCACAATCGTGACGATCGCGCCGGCATCCTCAAGTGCGCGCCGGGGCTCGAGCAGTTCTGATTCCTCGTATCCGTCGCCAACCAGAGCGGCGATACGCTTACCTTCGACTGAATGCATCCGCCCTCGATTCTCCATTCCGGCCGGTATCCTTTGCGCTCTGCGCGGTGGTTCAGCGGCCTGCGGGTTTTGTCGGAAGCGCGCCGCCGGTCTGTTGTACTGCTGTACGCAGCAAGTAAGCGAGCTCCATTTCGATACGGCCCAACTGATCCAGCATGGGATCTTCCGCAACGGCTTTGATGGCGGGATTACGACGCGTCATATCGGCTTCCGGCACTGGATGCCGCGGATTGATCTCGCGCATGTAAATGCGCGCCTCATAACGGATCGGTCCCTCCGGCAGAAAGTACAGCGGATCCAAACCGCCTGCATATACTTCGAGCGAGAGCATTCCGGTTTTTTGCATGAACTCGATCGGTTTACTGCGCAGTACGTTCGTAAGCCGAGCCAAAGCCGCGATACCGACGCGCTTCTCGCCGCGCAGAATAGCATCGAGATCGGCTTGCGAGCACTCCAAGACATCGCGGAGTTGCTCGTGCGAGACGTCGCGCTCGGCGGCGAGCGCATCGAGCGAGGTTCCAAATTCGGCGCCGCCGGCAGTTCCACCGACACCGTCCCACACGACATCATTCATCCCAGATCCTCCGGCAGCGGTTCGCGCGAGACGAGCAGATCCGCGCCATCGCGATGCACGCTAAAACGCCGAATGTGCGCGAACTCGCCCAGCGTCATTTTGCCGGTACGCACGTCGAAACACCAGCCGTGCCACGGACACGAAATCACGTTGTCCTCGAGCCACCCTTCGGCGATCGGTCCGCCTTGATGCGGGCAGTTATTTTCGAGTGCATAGAATTCGCCGTCGACGTTAAAGATTGCAACCTCGTAGCGTCCGGCTCGCACGGCGCGCGATTGACCGGGCGGTATTTCTGCTCCTCGCCGCACGCGCGCGAATGCGGGCTGGGGATCGATCACCCGAAGAGTCCCGCGATTAAACCGCCATCGATCGCAATCGTTTGACCGGTGATGTATGAGGCGCGTTCGCTGCACAGAAACGTAACGAGCGGCGCAAACTCCTCGGGTTGCGCTACCCGGCCAATCGGCACTTCGGAACCCGCTTCGCGAAGCTGCTGCTCATTGCCGCCATAGAGATTTCGTAAGCGCTCGGTTTCGATCCGTCCCGTTGCGATCGCATTTACCGTTACGCCGTCGGCGGCAATTTCGTTTGAGAGCGTCTTGAGCGCGGACACGAGCGCGACGCGATACATATTGGAAAGAATAAGGTTTGCAATGGGCTGCTTGACGGACGATGACGTGAGCGCGACGACGCGGCCCCACTTGCGCGAGCGCATCGAATCGACAACGCCCCGCACGAGCTGCAATTGCGATCGCAACACGAGAGCATACGCTGCGTCCCAATCGTCCGGTGTAACAGCGGTAAACGTTCCCGGCTTCGGCCCGCCGCCGTTGGCAATCAGAATATCGACGTCGCCGGCCGCGCGCAACAGATCGTCAATGGTCGCGCCGTTCGCAAGATCGACCGGATGAACGTCAGCTACGGGAGCACCTGCGGCTCGCGCCTGCGCCGCTACGTTTTGCAGCTCATCGACGCGGCGGGCGCTCAGCATCAGCGAAACACCTTCTTGCGCGAGCGAAAGTGCGCATGCGCGGCCAAGCCCGGAACTCGCGCCCGTGACGAGCGCCCGCTTTCCGGCGATCTTTAGATCCATGCGGTGGGTTTCGCGAACGTTTGCGCGGAATCATCGGCGGCGATGAGTGAAGACCACGAGCAGATCGTTGAGCGCCGTACCGAAATTGTGTTTCCCACGGATGTCAACAACTTTGGTACGCTTTTCGGCGGACGCGCCGTCGCGATGATGGACGTCGTTGCCGGCATTGCTGCGATTCGTGCAGCACACAAACCCGTCGTGACCGCGTCAATCGATCGCGTGGATTTCAAAGCGCCGATTCGCGAAGGCGACTTCGCCGAGACGATCGCGCGCGTCGTTGCTATCGGCCGCACGTCCATTACGGTTGAAGTGGAACTCTGGGGCGAGATTCCGGCGACCGGCGAGCGTAAACTTTCGACGGTTGGAAAATTTGTTATGGTTGCAGTGGATCGCGACGGGCGACCAACCCCGGTGCGGAGCGAGCCTGTGCCCCACGAGCGTAGATCGCAAAACCGATAGCGCCCACAACCGCCATTTGGAAAAGTGGCTGCAAGTACCACGGTTTGTCCAAACTGCTCATCACGATCGATACGCAGAACCACAATGAAAACGCCATGATCGCTGCGCCGGTGAGGATCTGCACGGCACGGTTACGCGCAATTGATGACGTATTGGCCTCATAAAGCTGCGGAGCAATTCGTGGAAACACCAGCATTGCAAGGCCCATGAGGAAGAACACGATCATCACCGACATGACGCGAATGTTCACGCCGAAGACGTAGCCGCCCAGACCAACGGATTCAAACAGCGCGAGCGTGCCAAGCAAAGCGCTGATCAAAAGCGCGAGCACCGGAGTACTGTAGCGTGAATGCGTGCGCGAGAAGACCGAATGCACGATACCGTCTTCGCTCCACGCGAACAGCCAGCGCGATTGGGCGAGGAAGTACGGCAAGAACGTCTTAATCACGATCACAGCAACAAACACGTTGAGCAGCGATCCTAGCCACGGTGGTAAGACCAACCCCAGCAATCCGGTCGAAGTAGTGTACGTCGTTTGCTTCATCGCCGCAAGCCCGCCGATGATCTGCCAAGGCACGGCATGATACACCGCAAAGGCAAATGCCGTGTAGATCGCGATCACGATCGACACAGCAATGACGACGCCGCGCGCCAGCGCGCGCTGTGCGTCAACGGCTTCCCCGCCGGTTTGGGTAGCCGTCGATAGACCCAAATACCCGAAGAATAAAATCGGCAGCGCCGTCCAGAATGCAACGCCGGCATCGGAGGTGTGCGCTTTCGATGCGGCGATGACGGCGTTCGGGTCGAGGTGCAAACGCTCGTGCAACGCCGCCGCGAACGCCTGCGGTGTTGTTGCAAAGCCCGCAACGATAACGATCAGCGCCACGACGATCACAAAGCACATCGCCATGATCGTCAATATTGCCGCAAGTTTTACGCCGCGCACGTGAACGCACCAGACGCCCCAGATCAGCAGCGCCCCAGCGGCAAATGTTCCGATCGCTGAAGTGAGCCATGCCGCAGCGCCCTCAAAGCCCAGCGTGCTGCACGCATTCGAGAGAAACTTCGGCGCGGAATATGCAAGCGATCCCATTGCGGCCGTTACGCCGAACCACGACAAGAACGTCGCCAAAAATGCTGCCTGTGGGCTGAGCGCGCGCGAGATAATTACGTACTCGCCGCCCGCGCCCACGAGTCCCGACGCAAAGAAATAGCGGTACGCGACAACAGTAAGAAACGTCAGCAAACCGCCCGCGATCATCAGCCACGGAACGTAATCGCCCACGCCGGGCGCCGTTGCCTGAATTTGCGTCGAGACAAAAAACAACCCGGCTGCAATCTCGTTCGTCACACCGAAGGCGACAACCGACCACGGTCCGAGAACGCGCTTGAGGCCGGGATTTTCCATTTATTTAGGCGCCATCCGGATGGAGCCGTCCAGACGGATCACTTCTCCGTTCAACATTTGATTCTCGACGATGTGGCGCGCTAGCATTGCATATTCGCGCGGATTGCCCAAACGCGACGGGAACGGCACCTGCTTACCGAGTGATTCGCGCGCCGCTTCCGGCAGACCGGCCATCATGGGCGTATCGAAAATGCCGGGCGCGATCGTTGCGACGCGAATTTGGTGCTGCGCAAATTCGCGCGCAGCGGACAACGTTAAACTCACGACGCCGCCCTTCGATGCCGCGTATGCCGCTTGCCCGATCTGACCGTCGTATGCTGCGACGGACGCCGTGCACACGATCACACCGCGATCCTCGCCGGACGCGACGTCTTGTTTGAGCATTTGAGCCGCCGCCAACCGCATGACGTTGAACGTGCCGATGAGGTTGATGTTCACGACGCGGGAGAAATGATCGAGCGGTTGCGGACCTTCGCGCCCGACGATGCGTTCTGCGGTTGCAACGCCGGCGCACAGCACGGCGCCTTGCACGCTTCCGAATTCCTTAACCGCCAGATCGACTGCGGCTTGCACTTGATCGCCGTTTGTCACATCGGTCTTTTGAAAGCGCACGCGCGATTGCACATCGGCTGGGGGCGCGTCGCGCGGTTCATTCACGTCAACGATGACGACACTCGCGCCGGCTTGCGTAAATTCACGAACGACCGCCGCTCCTAAACCGGAAGCGCCGCCGCTGACAAGAAAAGTCTTTCCGATAAGTTGCATGGTGCGTGGCCATTCCGCCGCCCGCGCACTTTACCTTTACGCCACAGTTGCAATCGGCAGATCGTGTTCGCGCGCGAGTTTTTCCCATTGCGCGCACGTGCGCTGCGCAAACAGCGTTTCCAACGACGGCGCGTCGAGCGTTGAAAGACCCGTTGCATTTTTCAAATTCATTTGAAAATGCGGCTCCAGTGCAGCAAGCGCGATCCAGCCGTCGCTCGCGCGGTACATGCGATACACTGGTAATTCACCGCCCAGCGGACCATCCGGCGATGTCAGTCCGTACCGCAGCGCATCGGCCAGCATCGCAACACCGTCCGCAATGGCCAAGGTGCGCGTCGCGCCGGTGCCGCTCATTTCGCGCTCGTAGAGCATCGCATACGCCATCGCGACGGCGCCTTCTGCGGCAAACATGTCGGCATACGCCGTTCGCGGCATCGCGGGCGGCGAGAGGAGCCCGCTGCGCGCCTGATATGTCAGGTCGTGCCCGGCGTCGTCAGCGGCCTTCCCGCTCTCGCCGGTAATGGCAAGATGGCACAACCGCGGATAACGCGAGGTCACGGCAGCGCCCTCAAGGCCGAGCCGCGCCAGGGCTCTCGGACGGACCGTCGTGATGAACAGGTCCGCCGATTCCAGCAACGCGTGCAGCCGCTCCAGCGCAGCCACTTTTTTCAAGTCGAGACGCTCCACGTCCATGCCGGCGACGATGCGTTCATACCATCGCGGCGCGGCCTGTGCGAGCGGGTCGCCCTGCGGCGGCTCGATCTTGACCACGCGGTGGCCGCACTTCGCGAAGTGCTCGGCGGCCAGCGGACCGGGAACGTTTGTGGCCAGCGCGACCACGTTCAGTGCCGACATCGCGCTACAAGTATGTTGCACAGGCGGCCTGACCTTTGATATGATGCCCCGGTCGCCGAAGCGGCCGGCCCTTCAAGACCGCGCTGCATTCGAAGCGAGACTATCCTGGAATAAGGAGACCCTTCGTGCCCCTCAGCAAAGAACAGAAGGCCGAGATTGCCGCCAAATACGGCCAATCTTCGGGCGATACCGGCTCCGCCGACGTGCAAATCGCCATCCTCACCGCCTCGATCAACCAGCTCACCGAGCATCTGAAGATCCACAAGAAAGATCACCACAGCCGCCGCGGCCTGCTCTTACAGGTTGGCCAGCGCCGCCGTCTGCTGAATTATCTTCAGAATAAAGACCTCGAGCGCTACCGCAAGTTGATCGCCGATTTAGGCCTGCGTCGCTAACCACTCAACCGAGCGTTAGGACTTTTGTCCTAACGCCTCGGGATGGCCTGGCCCTGCACGCTGGCCCGCTCAGCTCGCTACCATAGTCATATACAACTAGGCGGCCATTAGCACATTTACCCGTGCTATTAGTCGCTTTGTGGATACTGCTGCTACGGAAAGGAGCAGGTCGTACTATGGTTTTCACTCTGCCTCAACGGTCCGCGAATCTCGAGATTGAGAAAACCGCGCATAGCGTCATTGTGACGGACAAAGATCGCGATTACGTACACATCCTCAACGATCGCGCGGCGAGCGTTCTGGAGGAATGCGACGGATCGCACACATGCGATGAGATCGCGCAGATCGTTTCGGAGAAAACGCGAGTGCCCTACGACCGCGTCGCCGCGGAAGTTGCACACCTGGTTTCATCGTTTGCCGATCTCGCGCTCATCGAGAGCGCGAACGTACACTAACTCTTACTTCTTTCTCTTCACGGCACGTCGAACCGCCTCAATGATGGCGGTCGTTCCCATGCCGTAATGCTCGATGAGCTCGGCCGGATCGCCCGACTGACCGAACTCATCGTGCACACCGACAAATTCGATCGGCACCGGATGGCGCTGCGCTAGAATCTCTGCAACGCGCGATCCCATGCCGGCGTGAACTTGATGCTCTTCAACCGTCACGACGGCGCCGCACGTTTGTGCTGCATCCACGATGGCGGGTTCGTCCATGGGTTTGACGGTGTGGTTGTTCACAACCATGGCGTTGATGCCGTCTTTGGCGAGCCGCTGCGCGGCCA
>CAZERJ010000016.1:0-41897 GCA_964514445.1 uncultured bacterium
TAATTTGACGCGTGATACACAATTCGGCGAAGGCGCGGAAGCTCGAAAGCTTATCGGCCTTGAAGTCGCGAACCGCTTTATAAAGACCGATCATTCCTTCTTGAATGATATCTTCGCGGTCGGCGCCGATTAAGAAATAACTCTTCGCTTTAATACGAACGAAGTTCTTATATTTGTTGAGGAGGAACTCCATCGCGAGGTTGTCGCCCGACTTTGCAGTCGCGACCAGATCTTCATCTGCTCGCTCGTGGTAGTCCAGTCCATCCGTAATGGGATGGGTCATTGCCATTGCTCTCTGCCCTTTTCAACCGGGTGCGCGCAAATCGCGGACTCCGCGGAGCCCGTCGAGCGCAGCGCACCACAAGAGTATAGGCAGGGTCCTCCTGCGCGTCAAGGATAAACTCGGCATAAGATTTGCACCCTTGCCCGCCTACCCAAGTAGGGTGCGCCTCCCGCCTTTCGGGTGCAGCGCTCGCAGCAGCTTCTCGCGCGCGCCTTATATCGGGTACGTTCGCATACACGTCCGGAACAGCGCCGACAGATGGTGAAAACGTTAAGATCGTGCAACGCGAAGTTTCGCGCCTTGGCCGCTGGCTAGCCCTGCCCGCTCTTTGCATCGCGATTGCGCTAGCGTTTTTTTGAGCCTGCCTCTTCTTACCGGCCGCCCATTTTAGACAAGGCGTTGGAGGCAAGCGCCGCGCGCTGACGCACCGCCTCGTACAGCAAAATTCCGGCCGCCACCGATGCGTTGAGCGATTCTGTGCGCCCGAGCAGCGGAATCTGCACCAGATAATCGCACTCGCGAGCGACGACTTGGCTAACGCCATGACCTTCTGCTCCAATCACGATCGCCGTATCTGCGGAAAAATCGGCCTTCGTGTACTCCAAACTTTCGGGCGCGATGTCGGCGCCCGCAACCCACACGTTGGCTTTCTTTAGTTTGCGCACGGTGTCGGCGATGTTCGCTACGCGTGCAACGGGCAAATGCGCGGCAGCGCCGGCCGCCGCTTTGCGGACCGTCGCATTCACGCCAACCGAACGTCGCTCCGGTAAAACCAGACCGCTTGCGCCCGCACATTCCGCGGTTCGAATGATCGCTCCGGCGTTGTGCGGATCGGTGATGTGATCGAGCACGACGAGCAACATCGCCCGGTTGCGCGGCGCAGCAATCAGTTCTTCGAGCGCTACGTATTCGAACGGCGGTCCGACCGCGATAACGCCTTGATGCGCCTTGTACGGGAATTGTTTGAAGAATTCGCGCGGTTCGGTGCGGATGCGGATCTCACGCTGACGCGCGCTTTCAAAAATGGCGCGCAGGGCGGGATCGCGGCGCCGTTCTTCGGCGACGTGGATGCGTTTGAGTTGTTCTCCCGCCGCGAGCGCTTCTTCGACCGCGTGAACGCCGTAAACTACGTCGTCGAGATCGAGCTTGGCTCGGCGATGCTCCACGTTGTTCCCTCTTTGGAATCTTTGACAGCGATGCCGCATGACAGCAGCACGTCGCGCAGTCGATCCGATTCAGCCCAGTTTTTCTGAGCACGTGCCTGCGCGCGCATGGCGATAACGCGCTCGATCGCTTCCTCCGGCGTGACGTCATCGCCGCCGATCGCACCGTTCAAGTGCTCGCGCAGGCGCGCCAGCAGATCCGCGGGTAATTCGCGCACCGGTTCTTGCAGCCACGCATCGCGTGGCGTGATGCCGAGAAGATCGAGCGCGTACGCAAACTCGGTCGCATCGCCGCCTTTGTAGGCCAGCACTTCGGAGAGTGCGACCGCGGTGTTCATATCGTCGTCGAGCGCTTCTTCCATTGCGGAGATCAGATCGCTTGACGCAGGCCTCGACACGCTCGGCCATGGTTCTCCTGAGGTCGAAGGGTCGCCATGACACGTTGAGCCACTGCCCACAAGTGCGCGGTACATCTTCTTCAGGCGCTCCAACGCCACCGTCGCGGAGCCGATCGAGTCTTCGGTGAAGTTCATCACTTTGCGGTAGCCGGTTTGCAAGAATAACAACCGGATCGCTTGCGGGTCGTGGCGGGCGAGCAAATCGGAGAGCGGCTCGAAGTTGCCGAGCGATTTGCTCATTTTCTGATTTTCGAATAACAGCAATCCGCCGTGCATCCAGAAATTCGCCATCGGCGGATGATGCATAAGCGGTTCACTTTGCGCGACTTCGTTCTCGTGGTGCGGGAAGATCAAATCGGCGCCGCCGCCGTGAATGTCGAAGCCGTTGCCGTTCCTGTCGAGCAGCTCGTGCGACATCGCCGAGCACTCGATATGCCAGCCGGGCCTGCCTTCACCCCACGGTGAGGGCCATTTCGGCTCGCCGGGTTTGGCGAATTTCCACAGCGCAAAATCGAGCGGATCTTCTTTATCTTCGTCGACCTCGATGCGGGCGCCGGCCTCGAGTTCCTCGATGTTGCGGTTGGCAAGTTTGCCGTAGTTCGGAAACGATGAGACGCGATAGTACACGCCGTCGCGCGCAACATACGCGTGGCCGCGCTCGATGAGTTCTTCGATCATCTTCAAGATCGGCTCGATAAACTTGGTCGCGTACGGCTCTTCATCGGGTTCGCACACGTCGAGTTTTCGCATTGACGCTTTGAACGACGCATAGTACCCGCTGACGATATCGTACCAATGCTCGCCGGTTTCGCGAGCGCGGTTGATGCTGCGATCGTCGATGTCCGTAACGTTCTGCACGTACGTCACGGCGTACCCTTTGTGTTTGAGATACCGCCGCAAAATATCGAAGAATAGAAACGACCGCGCGTGGCCCAAATGCGATTCAGCCGACGGCGTCAAACCGCACACGTAAATGCGAACGGCACCGGAAGCGAGCGGTTCGAACGGTTCGATCGATCGCGTGCGAGTGTTATAAAAACGCAAACTCACGAAGCTAAATAACCCAAGACCATGCGGCCTCGCCGCTCTCTTCTTGATCCAATTCTTCCAAGCGGCTTTCGAGCTGCGCAACGCGGCGCTGCAAGCGCGCGATGGCATCCGCGTTGGGATCCGGCATATCGACGTGCGCGGGCGCGGGCACAGCTCGCACCGGCACGCCGTCTTGCATCACGATTCGCGCAGGCACGCCGACGACCGTGGAATTCGGTGGAACGTCTTTGACGACGACCGAACCGCCGCCGATCTTCGAATTTTCACCGATCGTGATCGCGCCCAGAACCGCTGCATTCACGCCGACGGTGACGTTATTTTGCAGCGTCGGATGACGCTTTCCGTGCGAAAGACTCGTGCCGCCGAGCGTCACGCCTTGATAAATCGTGCAATTATCGCCGACTTGCGCCGTTTCCCCGATGACCACGCCCATGCCGTGATCGATGAACACGCCGCGTCCGATCGTTGCTGCCGGATGAATTTCGATACCGGTCCAAAAGCGATTGACGTTTGAAAGCCAGCGAGGCAGCAGTGGGATGTTCGTCTTGTTCAGCGCGTGTACGACGCGATGAAAGACGAGCGCATGGAATCCGGGATACGACAGGATCACGTCCAGCGGTCCGCGCGCGGCGGGATCGCGGTCCAGGACGGCTCGCAAATCGTCAGCGATCGACATCGTCCGGATTCTTTCCCCGTATCGGCTCAAAGGGCTCCCCGCCCGGGCCATATTTGATGGGTTCCAAGCCCCGGCCGTGCAGCAATCGCGAATTGACCGCGCCCAGGCGAATCAAAATCCGGTCATGCCCGAGCAGCGGAAAGAGCAGGTTAAGGGGCGCGCCGTCAGCCTTACCGGTAAGCGCCATCCGTACCGCGTACTCCGCGTCCTCGTACGAAAGACCGAACTCCGCCGCCATCACGGCGAGATCGTGTTCGAGCGGCAAGTCGCGCAGCTCCGCTTGTGAATCGACGTACTGGCCGATCGTGTCCAAGAAAAACAACACGTCGCGCGAGCGCAGCTTCTCGAGCTCGAGCGCCGGAATAATGCACGACTCCTCACGCAGCTCCGCAACGAACGGACGGGCGTCGTCCACATTGCTCAGTCGATCGCCATATGCGCGCAGGAAGACGTCGATCCAGCGCAGCGCCGCCTCGGGCGCCGGCTCTTCGAGAAAACCCCAGCGCTGCATCGCCGCGGCGAGTTCGTCGTTTGCAATCATCGTTCGTCCAACAGCGCAACGGCATATGCGGCAATACCGCTGCCGTCGCCCGTATACCCCATTCCTTCGCTCGTCTTCGCTTTCACGCTGATCTGGCCCAGAGCCAGGTTCAGCGCGCGCGAAAGGCCCGCACGAATCGCTTCGATATGCGGAGCTAATCTGGGACGTTGAACCACGATCGTTGCATCGATGTTTGCAATAAAGTATCCGGCGGCAAACACGTCCGCGGCGCACTGCGCGAGCAACTTCATTGAATCGGCGTCTTTCCAGCGCGCATCCGTGTCGGGAAAGCGTCCGCCCAGATCGCCGAGCGCCGCCGCGCCCAGCAACGCATCGGCGACCGCGTGCGCGAGCACGTCGGCATCGGAATGGCCGAGCGGTCCGGTGTCGTGCTCGATACGCACGCCGCCGAGAATGAAAGGCCGTCCTGCGACGAGGCGGTGCGCGTCGAACCCGTGCCCGACGCGCATTAGAAGCGGTCGGCCGCGAGCGTTTGGGCGCGCGCCAGATCTTCGGGCACCGTCACTTTGAAATTGTCCACCGAGCCTTGCACGATGTGCACGGAGTAGCCGGCGCGTTCCAGGAGCATGGCGTCGTCGGTTGCGTCAACGCCTTCGCGGATGCCTGCCTCGTGCGCCGAGAGCATATCGGCGAACGTTGCGAACTGCGGCGTTTGTGCCGCCCACAGCGTAACGCGATCGGGCGTTTGGACGACAACACGCGAGTGCGGATCGGCGACTTTGATCGTATCGATCACCGGAATCGCAAGTACGCTGCCCGCACCGGGACGCACCGGTTCCATGCCGCGTCGCACATCGGCGCTGGTAATCAGCGGCCGCGCGCCGTCGTGAACCAGCACGCCGCCATCGCGGTGCTGTAACGCCTGAAGGCCGCGATACACGCTGGCTTGACGCGTCTTACCGCCCTCAACCACGCGATGCGGCGCAACAACACCGGCGACTTCATCCAGCCATTCCGCCTCGGTGACAACGACAATTTCAACGATTTCCGGCATGCCGGCAAACACGCGCACCGGCCACGCTACCATGGGCCGCCCGGCAAGCGGCACGAGCTGCTTGGGACGTCCGAAACGCGTGCCGCGTCCCGCCGCTACAACAATTGCCGCGAATTTCACGAGGCTAGCTGCGCGGTTTGGGGCGCGCGAAGATCATGCGTCCCGCTACGGTTTGCAACACGCTCGTGACGACAACGTCGACGCTCTCGCCCATCAGGCGGCGCCCTTGCTCGACCACAACCATCGTTCCGTCATCCAAGTAGCCTACGCCTTGGTTGGGCTCCTTGCCTTCGCGCACGACCTGCACGTGCATCTCTTCACCGGGCAGCACGACCGGTTTCACGGCGCCTGCAAGTTCGTTGATATTCAGAACCGCGACACCCTCGACGCCCGCGACGCGATTGAGATTGTAATCGTTGGTCAGCAATTTTCCGCCGAACTCTTGGGCGACCCGTACGAGTTTTGCATCCGTTTCGCGCACGTCGCTATAATCGCGTTCGCTGATTTGCAAGACGCCGAGCTCTTGCAGGCGGTTGAGCACGTCGAGTCCGCGGCGTCCACGCGTGCGCTTGAGTGAATCGGTCGAATCCGCGATCGATTGCAGCTCGCGCAGGACGAACCGCGGAAGAATAAACGGCCCCTCGAGAAATCCCGATTCCAAGATTTCGACAATGCGCCCATCGACGATTACTGATGTATCGATCACCTTCGGCGTGCCGCCGGTGCCGCTTACTGCCGCGCGCGTAAGCGGTAGAAAATGAATGCGCGATCCGACGCGCGCGCCCAGATACGCGGCGAACATACTAATCAGAATATAGAACAGAATGGCAACGTAACTGCCGGCCGCGCCCATCGAGTCGATAAATTCGAACAGAATGCTGCGGATCAAAAACGCGACGAGTAGCCCGACGATAAGACCAATCGCGCCGCCCGCAAGTTCGATCGGCGCTAAGCGTTCGATCGCGCGTTCGACGGCGTTCAGTTCGTCTTCGAAAATCGCTTGCGCAAGCGGCGCGAGGAGCACGCCCGCGATTGCGCCGGCCACCGGCGTAACGACCGTGAACGCGAGCTGCCATCCTTCGCTGGTAAGATGCAGCGAGAGCATGCGCAGATAGAGTTCGCGTCCGAGCAAGAACCCGGTGACGCCGAAAATAATCGCGAAGAGAAACCGCAGCAGCGCCGCTGCGGCACCGGGACCTACCCGAACGTCACGAAAGCCGCGCATACGTCATTGGCCAAAAAGCGGCCGCGCCGCGTGAGGCGCGCGTGCGTCGGCGTAATTTCAAGCATGCCATCGCGGGTGAATTTTTCGACCGGCGTCGCGTAAAACGAGAGAAAATCAATACCGTACCGTTCTCCGAACTCACGCAGCGGAACTCCCTGCGACGTGCGCAGTGCCAGCATGACTGCTTCGCCGGCGCGCTGCGCGCCTTCCAATTTTTCCCGCTCGCCGGGAATCGCGCGGCCTTCTAATGCCGCGTTAATATACTCTTCCAGATTCTTCGTATGGACGCTGCGCACGCCTGCGAGGTACGACGCCGCGCCGACGCCCAGACCTACATACTCACCGTTTGCCCAATAATTCGCATTATGAGCGCTGCGATGGCCCGCGCGCGCGAAGTTGCTGATCTCGTACTGTTCGTACTCAGCGCTTTCTAAGATTCGAATCGCGCGATCGTACAGCTGCGCCTCGTGCTCGTCATCCATGAAAGCCCCCGGTTCGCGCTCGCGCCAGAGCTCGTATGGCGTTCCCTGTTCCACCGTCAACCCGTAGGTCGAAATATGATCGACGCCGAGCTCTACCGCCGCGCGCAGCGAACGCTCCCAACTTTCGACGGTCTGACCGGGCACCGCGAAGATCAGATCGATGCTCACACTTTGAATGCCGGCTGCTCGAGCGGCTTGCACGGCGTGTTCTATTTGCGCATGCGTATGGCGCCGTCCGAGCGTTTTAATCTCGCGTTCGTCAAACGACTGCACACCGATCGAAACGCGGTTGATACCGGCGCGCACGTAGGCTTCCATCGCGCTCGCCGTGACAAGCTCCGGATTAACTTCGATCGTCGTCTCGCGATCGCGCGGACCAGGAAACACTGAACGCAGGCGTTTGAGCAGCTCGTCGAGATCGGATGCATCGTACGTATTCGGCGTGCCGCCGCCCAGAAACACCGACTGGTAGACTCCACCGGTGTCATGCTGAGCCCGCGATTTAAGCGAAGCAATCTCCGCATACAACGCTTGCAAATACCGTGCAGCTGCGCTGCGTTTGTGCGGCCATTTTGCAAAGTCGCAGTACGGGCAAATATACGGACAAAACGGAAGGTGAACGTAAACGCCGGCCATCGCGCTATTCGTGTGTTGTAAAAATACCCACGGCTCCGGGTCCAGCGTGTGTTGCAATGGCCGGACCTGCTTCAAGCACGCCGATCTCGCCCGCGCGATCGCCCAAACGCTCGCTCAGGCGCGTACGAATCTCTGACGCAAGCGCCGGCGCATTCGTATGCATGACTAAAAAACGCGCAGTCGCACTCGAGCCGGCCGCTTCGATCGCAAAATCGATCATCGTTTCACGCGCGCGATTGAGCGTGCGCACCTGCGCTTCAGCGACAACTTCCCCGTCGCGCAGTGCAATCACCGGTACGATGCGCATCAGCGTTCCCAGGGCCGCTTTGGCTTTGCCGATGCGGCCGGTGCGCACCGCGTGTGAAAGATCCGGAATGCAGGCATATAACCGTTGCACCGCGCGCTGCTGCGCGATGAACGACGTGAGATCGTCCAGCGATGCGCCATTCTTACTGCGTTCCAGCGCCGCAAGCACTTGCATGCGAAGCCCGCCGGCAACCGTCTGCGAATCGACAACCGCGATCCTCGCGCCCGCAAACTGCGCTGCCGCAGCTTGTGCCGCATTGATCGTCCCCGAGAGCTTCGAGGAAATCGTCAAGCAAAAGATCTCGCGCCCGGCTTCCACGTGCGGGCGGAAGGCGTCCTCGAACATCTGCGAGGTCGGTTGCGAGGTGTTCGGCAATTCTTGCCGGCTCTCGAGCATCCGGTAAAACTCCGCGCGCGTCAGATCGAGATAATCGCGAAACGTCTGCTCGCCAAAGCGCACGAACAGCGGCACGACATCCACGCCGAGTTGCACCGCCACCTCGGGCTCGATGTCGCAGGTGCTGTCGGTAACGATTGCGACGCTCACTTATGCGCCTTTGACGAGATGCGGTTTGACCAGTTCGGTAATCTTTCCGACAACATCGTGCTCGGCTTCGATTGCCGCTTGGCGGACGGCATGCTTGATCGCGTTGCGCGTCGCGCGCCCATGCGTGACGATACAATTACCGGCAAGACCCAGCAGCGGCGCACCGCCGTACGTTTCGTAATTAAACCGCGTGCGCAGTTTGCGCAGTGCCGGTAACATCAGCGCAGCGCCGGCCTTCGTCAGCAAATTGCCGCCTAAAACCGTCTCTTTAATCACTTTACTGAGATCGGAAACCAGACCCTCGCCGAGCTTCAGCACGACGTTGCCGACGAATCCGTCGACGACCACAACGTCGGCGGCATTATGAAACAGATCTTTTCCTTCGACGTTGCCGATGAAGTTGATCGGTGCTTGCCGCAAGAGCTGCGCGGCATCTAAAACCTGCGAATTGCCTTTCGTATCTTCCTCACCGACCGACAGAATCGCAACGCGCGGCGATTCGATGCCGAGCACGCTCTTCGAGTATGCCGATCCCATAATGCCGAACTGCTCCAGCCACTCGGGCCGGCAATCGACGTTAGCTCCCGAATCGAGCAACACCATCGGGCCGTTGATCGCCGGCCATACCGTTGCGATCGCCGGACGTGCAACACCCGCAATCGTGCGTAAGCGAATGAGCGCGATCGCCAAGAACGCACCACTGTTTCCCGCGGAAACGACAGCATCCGCGGAGCCTTCCTTGACCATATTCACGGCCATTCCGAGCGACGTTTTGTCGGCGATGCGCAGCGCTTGCGATGCGTGCATGTCCATCGGAACGGCATCCGGCGCATGCACGAGTTTGATGTTTTGCGCACCCGGTCCGGTAAGCAGCGGACGCACACGCGCTTCATCACCCACCAGAATTAAATCGCCATAACCCTCTTGCGCGGCAAGGAGGGCGCCGGCGACGATCTCTTCGGGCGCATGATCGCCTCCCATGGCATCCAGCGCGATACGCGGTTTACTCATCGAATGAAATCCAAAACTCGACGCCCTTTTGACCGCCGTAGTAATACTCGGCGTCGGACTGCGGAAACGCAGCACGCAGATCGCTCACCAGACGCTGCGCGTCCCTTTCTTTTTGCGAGCCGCCGTAGTACACCGTAATCAAGCCTCCCGATGCAGCGCCCATCTTCTCCAGCGCCGCAGCCGCAGCGCGCGCGGGACTCTCGGCCGCGAACAGCGTGCCGTTAAAGGCCGCTACCGGCGTACCGCGCTGGACGCTCGTTCCACCGACAGATGTATCCTTCCCCGCAAAAAAAACGCTAGCCGCATGCGTGCGCTGCGCGCTGCGGACAATGCGATCGACCTCGGTAGCGCGCTCGCCCGCTTGACGCAGTTCGAGCAGTCCGGCAAGGCCGGCGACCACATCGCGCGTCGGCACGATGCGTACGTCGCGCTGGCTTAGCGACGCGGCCTCGTTCGCCGCGAGCGCTACGTTCTTGTCGTTGATAAATAGGTATACCGTATTCGACAAGCACTTGTTGACCGCGAGCAACAAATCGCGCACGCTGGGGTTTTGTGCGCCATTCACGGTGACATCGGCGCCGAGTTCGTGCGCTATGCGGTCGAAACCGGGGCCCGGCACCACGAACGCGACCGCATACGGTTTTTCCGGCCGATCGACCAGAAGCACGTTGTGCTGCTGCTCCATGTTGTCGATCTTGATGCGAGTGAGCTCGCCGTGCCGCGATGCGATCGCCTTAACGGCATCCGGATTATCGGTATGAATATGCACTTTGATGACCGGCGGCTCACCCGCGACGATTAGCGAATCGCCACGGGTTTTCAGCGCTTCGCGCAGTTCCAGATTGGCAACCGAGGCTTGGTCCAGGATGAACTCCGTGCAGTACTTGTTCCCGCCGACGATCTGCTGCGGGGTAAAGATGGTCTGCCGCACAGGACGCCGGGGAAATGCCGTCGTGCGTACGGTTTGCTCGGGCAGAAAGCGCAGCACGCCTTCCAAAAAATACACGAACCCGGCGCCGCCCGAATCGACAACGCCGGCTTCTTTGAGCGCGGGTAGCTGTTCTGGAGTGCGGTCCAGGGCCTCGTTTGCCGCGCGCAACACGCCGCTGAGCAACCGGTAGAAATCGCGCTCGTGCAGTGCGAGCCGGTATGCCGCCTCGGCCGCAGCATCCGCGACGGAAATAATCGTCCCCTCAACCGGTTTAACGAGCGCCTGTTTTGCTGCTGCAACCGCCTCTCGCATCGCGGTCGCCATGACGAAGGTATCGATCTCCGAGCGGTGGCGAACGTGGTGCGCAAAGCCACGCAGCATCTGCGAGATAATCACGCCTGAGTTGCCGCGGGCGCCCATCAGCGCGCCGGTCGCTGCCGCCGCGGACACCTGCGAAAGAGGCCCGTCCTGCACTTTGGCGGCCTCGATGGCGGCCTGCCGGACCGTCAAGAACATATTCGTCCCCGTATCGCCGTCCGGCACGGGAAAGACGTTTAAATCGTTCAGGACGCTGCGGTACTTGCGCAGAAAGTAAGCGCCGGCCGAGATGAACTTGGCGTAGAGGCGGCCGTCGAGAGCGGTAACATCCATTCCCCGGGCGGATTGAATAAAGAGCGCCATCGAGCCTTGTCCTGCACCCCCCTCCCGTGGTAATCTACCTTGGTTGTGTCGCGCCCAGCGCGGCGCCGACTACCGCTGCTTTAGGAGATTTTCAGTCATGGCCAAGCGCTGTGAGGTTTGTAATAAGGGACCGATGGCCGGCAACAACGTCAGCCACGCGATGAACAAGACGAAGCGCCGGTGGCTGCCCAACCTCCAGTCTGTGCGCATTAACGCCGGCGGTACGGCGCGCACGGCCCGCGTGTGCACCTCGTGCCTGCGCTCGAAGAAAGTCACGCGCGCGGTCTAACCCGCACAAAAGGTTGAAAACGAAGGGGCGAGCCATTTGGCTCGCCCCTTCTGCTATTGCGGTCGTTCTTCTGCTTCGCTGATGAGTTCTTGCTGTTGGACTAACCCGGTGTCATCAGCAGCAAGAATGGGCTTATCGTCGTCTTCGTCTTCGTCTCCGGAGTCGTCGTCATCGAAATCCGGTTCTGGGGGTACTCGCTCTTCCATCGCTGCTCCTAATCCAAATTCGGAACGTCGCCGGTTGAACTGCTCATACCGGTGTTACCGGTGCCCGCGACGCCACCGGTGCGCGAGCGCTGGTACTCTGTTTCATTCTCCACCAGTCCGCCGGTTTCCGATGCCGTTGTTCCGGTCACGGAGGAGGAGGTGCCGCTGCTCATACCGGTCCCGCTGCTCATACCGGTGCCGGCTACGGATGTATCGCCCGGCATTGTCGTGCCCGTCGTCGATCCCGCAATGTCTCCGCCGCTCAAACGGCCGTTGTATTGCTGGACAATCATTTGTACGGATTGCAGATCGCCGCCGTCGATCTTCACGATCGTTCCGCTGCCGTACTGCTCGTAGTCGGTTTGCCCGCTGAAAAAGTTTTTGATCGCATCCAAAAAGTTTTGTCCGTGCGTACCTTGCGTGTGAACGTCAACCTCGCAACCTTGCGCGCGAAGATCTTCTGCCGCCCGGCGCGCATCGTTCTCCGAGCTGAAATACGCAGTCGTGCCGTAACCTGAATTCATACGTCCTCCGGTTCGTGCGATGTGGTGCGCTCATTCTGCCCGCCGCGCGCGCTTCATACGCGGGGCGGCCGGCCGTCTGCTTTGGCTAGTACGAGAAATGCACCGCCGGCAAAGAACTTGCGGGAACATAATTCGGGCCATATTCCACCCAGATCACTTCGTGTGCATAGAGCGGAATCGAGCGCGGATCGCCGGAGTACTGACTGTACGTCGAATTTGAAATCGTTTGATCGCCTTGGCCCTGATAGCGCGCGCCGGACGTGTAGATCCTCGCACCCGATAAACTGTGGCCCCAAATGTCGAGGTATTGCCCGAGTTTGTGCAGCGCAGTGCTACGCGAAGCAGTCGATGGATCTTCGACGTGGATCGATCCCGATGCGTCATGCGTGTGCAAATAATAGAAGCACGAAGCGGTGTTGACGACGCCGCCGGAATCCGCGCCCGGATTCTTCATCCCCGTGCCGTCAGGCAGCGCCACCAACGCGCCGTTGTTGACGAAACCCAAAAATACGTGAATGTGGTAATGCGCTTCGTCCATCGTCGGCAAGCACGGTATTCCGTCGACGGTTTGACCGTTGCCGCCCGAGCTCGAATCACCGTCGGCAGGCGAGAATGTATCGTCCGCACCATTCACCGTTCCCGAAGAAACCGCGACACTTGAAGGTAAGCGCGGCGCGCTACTCCCGCCGCCGTTATTTCCACCGCCCGGCGCGGGTGGCGTTCCTCCGCCCGACGAGCCGCCTCCACCGCAAGCTGCAAGCACTCCGAAGGTGAACACCGCTATCACGAATCCCATTGACAGCTTCATATTGGCATCGTAGCCCGATGCGAGCGGTGGTTTTAGTGCCGGACGGGTTAGCCCGCTAGGGTCTCGCTTGGTTTTGCACGTGGGCCTGCAGCTGCGTGAAATCGAAAAGCGCGCGCGTAATTTCTTCCGGTTCGAGGGTCACCAAAAACTCGAGCCGCACGTGCGAGGCGTCGATCGTCTTTATGAGCACCGCACAGAGAACGGGACCGCGGCGCGAGGGCGCAAACGAGAGCGTCAGCAAACCGCCCGCAAGTGCAAAACTGCGCGAGGGACCGTTGCCCGAACCGATCGCGCGTAAATAGTCGTGCAGTTCGGCCAGCTCGTACAAGCCGATCGACATCGGAAACGCCGCTTGCACTTGCCCGGCATGTGCGCTCACGCGGCATTGCATCAGATCCAGGCCCGCCGGTTCTGCGCGTTCGGGATGTTCGTAATCTAACACCTCGATCTGCAAGCGAGAGTCCTCAGCACCGACCCGAATCGCAACCGGCCTAAACATCAGCCGTAAATGATCTTATGTTTCGGGGGCGCGAACTTCAGGCGCGGTCCGTCAAATGCGGTCGGCCTGATAACCTCCGTTTCGACGTTCGACCGCTCGCAAAAGCGCATCGTCTTGTCATCGTCCACTTGATACCCGAGCGGACGCCATTTCTCCAAAGCCGCAATCGGGTCGACTGTCGCGCCCCCGTATGCTCCCGTGTTCGCGACGGCTCGCGCGCAGAGCGCGGTTGAGAGCAGCGTGGCGGCAAACGGCGAGGCGCCCAGTGCAGTGAAGACGGCAAGCGAACCCGCAAAGGTATCGCCGACGCCGTGCGCCGGAAACGTCGGATAAAACGGCGCGTTGATCCGGTAGTAGCTGTAGCCGTTCGTAAACAGCACCTTGCAGCGGTGTTTTTCGGGATCGCGTTCGAATGATGTGATCACCACCGCTTCCGGTCCGAGATCGAAAAGGCCGTTGAGAAACGTATGCTCGCCGGCGCTTTTGTCGCCCGCCACTCCGAGCAGCACTTCTGCTTCGAAACGGTTGGGCGTGACGATTTGCGCAAGCGGAAGCAAAAAATCGCGAATCGCGCGCGCCGTTTCGGAGCTGACGTACAACCCCTTTTGATAATCGCCGATGACGGGATCCAGCAAAACGACGCCTTTATAATCCGTGAGCTGCGTTGCAACGATGTCGGCAAGACTCGGCTTTGGCAAGTAGCCGATCACCAGGACCGCCGGCCGCTGCGCGATCAAGAACGCGACGTCTTTGCGAAAATGCTGCGGATCCGGTATCGAACTCGAGCGTCCCGCGAAGCCGCCGTGCGCGCTCGAGAACGCTGTCGGCGCCGAGATCACGCGCGCGCCCAGCGAGTTTGCAACAGCCGTGACGGCGGAGTTGCCGATAAATCCCATGCCGACGTTATTTTGAATCGAACCGACGAGCGGATACGTCTGAAGGTCAAGGTTCATGCCGGCGCACCGTTTTGCGAGAAGTGATCGAAGCCCGCGGGCAGCGGCTGCTCAACGCCCCCGCGGACCAGCACAACGCCGCTGCCGCGACGAATCTGCCCGATGCGAATCAGCTCCGTGCCGAACCGCGCGCGAAAACGCGCAGCCAGATAGTCGAATGCACGCGGCGCAACCGCAGCGAGCAGTTCGTAATCTTCGCCGCCGCACAGCGCGAGCGTAGCAGCATCGATGCCGTCCAGTTGCGCAATATTTTCGGCGGCCGGAGAAACCGGTACGTTATCGATCGCCGCACCGCACGCCGAACGCTCGCACAAGCGCGGTACGTCTGCGGCGATTCCGTCCGAGAGATCCATCATCGCATGCACGTTGCGGCTTGCCGCCAGCCACCGGCCTTGCGCAAGACGCGCTTGCGGCCGGCGGAATGCGTCGAGCGCTTTGCTTCGTTGGGCATCAAGGGCTACATCTCGCCTATCGGCGATCCGCAGTCCTGCGGCGGCGGCGCCCAGCGCGCCCGTCACCGCCAAAATGTCGCCCGGCCGCGCACCACCGCGCCCTTTAAAATGCGTTGGACGCACTTCGCCGACAACGGTGATCGAGATCGCGATCGCTTGCGCGCGCGTCAAGTCACCGCCCGCAATTTGAACGTCAAACGCCTGCGCGCATGCCGCAACGCCACGGCAGATAGCGAGTGCATCATCGGCAGGTGTTTCTTGGGGTAAGCCTAGCGTTAGCGTTGCCAAGACGGCACGGCCGCCCGCGGCCGCGATGTCGCTAATGTTCGCGGCCATCGCCCGGTAGCCGGCGTCGTGCAAGCTCATCATATCGCGGCGGAAGTGGACGCCTTCAATACTCGCGTCCGTGGTAATAACGCTGCGGTGCGAACGTGAGGGCTGCCAAAGCGCAACGTCATCACCAATCTCGTTCAAGAGACGGCGGCCGCGCGCTGCGGAAAAAATCTCCCGGATGCGCGCGATCAGCGCGTCTTCGCTAAGAATTCTTTCGTCTTGGCCGCGCATTGGCCGCCTTCGAATACGGCAGATCCGGCAACGACTACATCGGCACCGGCACGTGCAACGTCTGCCGCGTTTCCCAAATGAACGCCGCCGTCAACTTCGATCTCGAACGAAGCACCACTGCGCTCGCGCAGCGCTTTGGCCTGGCGGATCTTCTCGTAGGATCGTTCGATGAATTTTTGACCGCCGAACCCCGGATTGACGCTCATCACCAGAAGGAGATCGAGATCGCCGGCGAGATCTTCCAGCATCGCCACGGGTGTTTGTGGACAGATGGCGATGCCTGCGCGCGCACCGCTGCGCCGAATATGCGTGAGAAGCCTCTGCGCGTGCGGCGTCGCCTCCAAATGAAATGAGATCAGATCGGCGCCGGCACTTCGAAATTCATCAACGTACCGCTCCGGGCGTTCGATCATCAGATGACAATCGAAGAGCAGTTTTGAGTGCGGCCGCAGATCTTGGACGATCTTCGGGCCCCAGGTGATATTTGGCACGAACATGCCGTCCATGACGTCGATATGAAGATACGACGCACCGGCTTGCTCCACGGCGGCAACTTCCGTAGCGATGCACGCAAAGTCCGCCGAGAGAATGGACGGCGCCAGTTTGATCATGGGTGCGCCGTTTTCTTCGGGGCCGGTTTATTTTCGTACGCGTTCGCCGGCTCTTGCCCCACTTTCGTTTGTCCCAGCAGCGCGTCGTTGACGAAGAAATAGATCGCCGACGTGCCGATGGTCGTCACGTTGAAGTCGAATTTTTCTCCGGGCTGCGCGTAGCCGCTCCACAAGTCGTACTTACCGGTGTCATCGCTCACGGAGAACCGCACGCGCAAAGGCTTATGCACCCCGGGTTCGGCGGGCGGCACGGCGGCAAGCACACGCGTTTGGTGAATGATGCGTCCCGATTCGTTTTTGCCGGCGCTTACGTCGAGCGAAACAACGTCGTACGGTCCGATCACCTCGCCCGCAGACGGACGTTGCAGCACCACCTCACCGTGCGGCGGTCCCTTCGGCCCGAGCGGCGTCCACACAATCTGCCCAAACTTGATGTGCATGCGCGTCGCAAGCGCTCGTGCCTCATCGATCTTCATGCCGGCAAAATTCGGCACTCTGATAGAAGTCACGCCGCCTTTGCTCACGAGCAGCGAAACGCTCGAGCCTTCGCTCACGCTGACCGACGGCTCGGGGTTTTGCGAGATAACATGATCCGGCGGAATGTCGTCGCTGCGCATGTAGGCCACGCGCTCGAGCATCAAGTGCTCGTGCGACAGATCGAGTTTCGCGTCGCGTAAACTTTGGTAGCGCACGTCCGGCATGAGCAGCGTCTTTACGCCGTTGCTGATGATCAGCGAGACTTGACGCCCGGCGCGAACGTGCATGCCCGCCTGCGGCTGTTGATTGATCACGACGCCCTTGGGATACACCGAACTGATCACGCGCCCGGCGACGGTGCCTTTGAGCTGCATGCGGTTGATTTGGTTGATCGCATCGGTCTGCGGCAACCCAACGAACGACGGCACCGTCACCGTATTTGGTCCGGGTAACAGAAACTCTTGAACCGAGTGACCGAACCATACGAGCACGCCCACGAAGGCGGCAAAAACGATCGGAAAGACCCAATCGCGCGGAACGTAGCGATCCAGTGCGGTCAAACCAACGCCTCGAGCGCGGCTTCGCTCACTTCGATGTTGGAAAATGCGCGTTGCACGTCTTCGTGCTCGTCGAGCGCTTCCAGGAATGCGAGAACGGCCGGAAGTTCGCCGGCTTGCGGCGCGGTCTTTTGCTTCGCGCGCACGCCCAGATACACGTCCGAAATTTTCACGCCTGCATTGCGCAGCGCATCACGTACCGCGGCCAGCGCGGTGGGGTCGGTATAGATCTCGGCCGGTTCACCGTACTCGAGATCGATGACGCCGTCCACCAGCGCAAGTTCGGTAAAGCCGTCTTCATCGCGTCCGGCCGGATCGGCAACGATCACGCCTACGGGATCGAACATCCACCCCACGCTGCCTGTTTCGCCGAGCGAACCGCCGTGCTTGGAAAAAAGAAAACGCAGTTCGCCCGCGGTGCGGTTGCGGTTATCCGTTGCAGCATCGACCACGACGGCCACGCCATGCGGCCCGTAGCCTTCGTAGCGGATCTCTTCGATTTCCTTTTCGCCCGCGCCGCCGGAACCGCGCGCGATTGCGCGCTTGATGTTGTCCTGCGGCATGTTGTTCTCGCGCGCTTTTTCCACCGCCATCTTCAGGCGGTAATTCGCTTCGGGGTCCGGCGAACCGGATTTTGCCGCAAGGATGATCTCCTTGCTCAGTTTGGTAAACAGGGCGCCGCGCTGCGCGTCGACCTTGCCCTTCTTTAGGCGGATGTTATGCCATTTAGAGTGACCCGACATAGGCGGGGTCTGTTCGCCCCTTACGTCCCTTCGTCCGCCTCTAGACCCACCTATCACCGAGCCATAAGCGCGCGTGCCATTCGTTCCATGGCAGCGGCTGTCCGGAGAGAATCGGATAGAACCAAATGAACGCAAGCACCACGACCCCGACGTAAAACAGCACGCCGGTTCGCGCCAAAATGCGCGCTTCGGTTTGCTCCGGTGTCGCGAAGTAGTTCCAAATCCGCTGAAGTACGATGATGTTGCACAAAATAATCAGCGGAACGTTCGCGTAGAAGTGGTAGATCCACGCCAGGCGCGGCGAGAAAAACCATGGCAGCCATTGAAACAGATACGCGATAACGAGCAGCGCATAACCCTTATTGTTTTCGCGCCATGCCAAAAAGCCGACTAGCGGTACGCAGAGCAGACCGAACCACATTGTGAGCGGATTCGGCAGCGACATGATCTCCGCAACGCAGCATGCTTTTTCAGCATTCATCGACGCGCCGCTGCGCGTATCTTTCCAGTAATACGCAATCGGCCGCAGGTCGAGCGGCCACGTTCCCGCCGTTGATGCGTACGGATGCGTCGCCTTCAAGTTGTGATGATACTCGTACATTGAATACTGGCGGTACACCAGTTCGTTCACCGTGGCAACTCCGGTGTCGCCGGGGCGATGCACGTGCCGCGTCAGATCCGGAATCCACGAACAGATGTAGACCGACATGCTCAAGAAAATAACGGTAACGAGCGTGATGTCGAGGCGGAATCCGTACGGATTACCCCACCGCTTGATGCGGCCGGCGGCCCAGTAGCGCTGAAGCCACACTAAAAGAGCGACCGCGAACGAGACGCCGTACGCCATGACGCCGTACCACTTGCTGGCAACGAGTGCGCCCAGCAGTACGGTAAACGCTATCAACCATCCGGTCGCGTGGCGTCCTTCTTCGATCTCGCCCTGGTCGTCCGTCACTTTGCCGGGCGAATACACCGCGCTGCCGGCGGGCGTCGAATATTCGAGCGTTCCTTCACGCCGGTAACTTGCGCGCGCTTCCTCTTCGACGATGTCGAAGTTCTTCTTGACGATCGCCCCGTTCGGCGCAACGAACGTGTCTTCGCCGGTGCCTTGCGTAAGCACCGATCCGTCGGCATACGTCGCGCGAACGCCGTTTGGCGGGAACAGACGCGGAACGATCCACACGCGCATGATCAGGTACCAGCCGCACGTGTAGTAAAACCACGAGATGATCCACGCGTCCGTCCCGGTCCACGCGGGCGGCGTGACGACATCCGCTGCTTGCGCGGGATTGCCGAACGCCATCGTTATTGCCGCGCAAATAAGCCCTGGAACGATTGCGGCCACAAGCGCGACCAGCCAGCGCGGCACGTCGCGAGGAAATAACGCAATCTGCACGGGCGGTTCGTTCGGCCGCACAACCGATTGCGAGGCGATCCAGAACCGGTAAAACGCGTATATCGCACCCGTCGAAAAGACGATAACGATGCCTTCAGGCGTCGCAATACGTGACTGCACGAAATGCATGCCGTCAGCGATAAAAATGAGCGACGCAAAGCTTGCAAATAGCGTTGAGCGCGTGAGCCGCTTTGCAAAAACGTACAGCAGCCCGACCGCAATCGCGCCGAAAAGCACGTCGAAGAACCGCCAGCCATACGAATTATCACCATGCTCAAGTCCGCCGAAGAGCATAATCGAGAGCGTGATAATGAGTTTGGTGAGCGGCGGATGCGTATTCTCGTAGATGTACAGGCCTTTGAGATACTCTTCGCCCGCACGCGCAAAATAGATCTCGTCGAAGATCTTATCCGCCGGCTTCCAGTAGTTGACGTACGAAAGAATGAACGAGACGATGCCCAAACCGCCGGCCAGTAAATGATCCAGCGGCCACACCATCGAGCCTAGGCCCTCACGCGGATCGAACCAGCTGCGGACTTTGAGCCACAGCGGCAGCTCCTCTGTGGTCTGCGTCGTGCTGCGGGAAGCGGCCATCGTGACCTCCGGTGCTGTTTGCGCGTCCGCAGCCTCGTCGGTTTGTCCGAGATACACAAAGCCGAGAACGAAGAACATCGCCACGTTCAAGAACGAGAGAATGTGCGTGAACGGCGGCCACATGTCTTGCGCGTTGACGCCCGGTACATTATGCATCACGACATCAAGGTACGTCAGGGAATAAAACAGATTGACGAACAGCGTCACCGTGAACAGTAGCGCCGCCCACGGGTAACGCTTGCCGAACGGCATCGCCGCGATCGTAAAGAGGAGCCCTTCGTAAATATACCGCTCGTGCATGCGCGTCGAGAGCATGAAGAACGCGAGCGACACTATTGCCGCCGCCTCGATGAGCGAGCCCTTTGAACGCCACTGTACATAGCGCACGACGGTAAGAACGACGGCGGCCGCGAGCAGCAGCACACCCCACACGTATTGCGGGAAAAAGCCAATCTTGTCGCTGTCGCGTTGCCAGAAGGGATGCAGGATCGACCAAAGGTTGAACGCGTTGACCGTATTATACGCGTAGACGTTCTTACCGTAATTGTAGCGGTCGTAAAGCCATCCTAGCGCGTCCAGCGCCGGATGGAACGGCAGCGTCAATAAAAAGACCAGAACAATGGCGCCGGCGATTCCGAAGCCCGTTGCCGTCAAGCGCATGTTGCGCCGGACGGCACTGGTAAAAGCAAAGGCGATGAACAGCGGAATGAGGACTGATGCTTGCGGCTTAATCAGCAGCGAATACGCGAGCGCAAGCCATGCGCCGACGATATTGTAGCTTGCGCCGCGGTCGTCGTAATCATCGCTGCGCAGCAGTAAGAATACACCCAGCAGCGCCAGGCCCGACGAGATTGAATCCACCTGGCCCCACGACGCGCTAATAAAGATGATCGCCGGATTGAACACGAACGCCGCCGCCGCAATCAACGCCCAGCGCTCGTTCGCGAAGCGGCGCACGATGGCAAACAGCAGCGCGCCATCGGCAAGATCGACCAGAACGGCCGGCAGTTTTACCAGATACTTCAGCAGATTGACATCCGCGTGCGGGCCGAACAGCGCGAACACGTGGCCGACAATCCACAAAATATAAAAATAGCCCGGCGGGTAATCCGCAAAGCTCGTCGTTTGATAGAACTGCCAGGTCGCATGCTGCGTGAGGTTGAGCGCCCATGCCTCGAACGAACTGACGTCGTTCGCAAAGCCGCTCTGCCCCATGAAGGCGATGCGGATGAGCAAGCCGAGCGCGAGGATGATCCACAGCCACGTGGTTGCAGATATCGAACTTTCAGTGCGCGTGAATTCTTGCGCGCCGGTCTTGACGGAATTCACCGGACCGCCTCCACGGAAAGCGTGCTTAAAAGTAAATCGCGAACGCTTGCAACGGGATGGCGCTCGAGAACAGCAATATGTTCGGCCATCGCCGCACGCGCCGCCTCCCGGGTTCCCAGGTCATCGAGGGCCGCGATCACACGTTCCACGGCCTGCGCATCGAGCGCTTGTCCGGCGGCATAGGCTTCCGAGATGCACTCGCGCGCTGGAGACTCCGGGCACTGCAGCGCCCAGACGACCGGAAATGTCCACTTCCGGCACGCGATGTCGTTGCCGGAAACTTTACCGGTGGCTTCGGCGCTGGCCCAGATGCCCATGACGTCGTCCTGAATCTGGAACGCCAAACCGTACGCAATACCGGCCTCGCGATAGCGGCGCACCGTCTCTTCGTCGCACGGCGCGCACAGCGCACCCAGTTCCGACGATGCGCCGAAGAGCGCCGCCGTCTTTGCCGCGATCATGCCACGGTACTCCGGAAGTGTGACGCTTGCGCGCCGCTCGAACGCGAGGTCGAGCGATTGTCCATCGCACATCGTCGCGTGCGCCTTGTGCAGTGCGTGCACCATCTCGAGCACGCGTTCGTCGCGGTGATGAGCGCGCGCGTGCATGAGCACGAGAAAGCTCAGCGCGCACAGCGCATCGCCGGCGTTGAGCGCTTGCGGAATTCCGTAGACCGCCCAAAGCGTTTTACGGCCATGGCGCAGTTCGTCGCGATCCTCGATATCGTCGTGCACCAGCGAATAGTTGTGCAGGATTTCGATCGCTGCGGCGGCATCGAGCGCTTGCGTTTCGGTCGCGCCTTCAGCCAGCGCGGACGTGAGCAGTAACCGCGGACGCAAACGCTTACCACGCCGCGCCGGACCATGCGGCGCGTATCCGAAATGATAACGCAGCATATCCGCAACTTCTGCAGAGCCGCGGTATGCGTGAATCAGCGTTTCGAGATGCTGCTCGAACAGGTCCAAGCTATCGATGACGGGCCTCCGGGAGCGAACGGATCGTTTGCATGACGTCGAGAGCAAAGTGTTCTAAGTCGGCGCGCGATGGCTTTCCGCCCGCCGGCAGCTGCATCGGTTCGCCAAAGTACACCTCAATACGTTTGAGCCGCCGCGGATGCAACGTGCCCGTTACGGCCGCGGGCACGACAGGCGCTCCGCTGAGCTGAGCCAGCAGGGCAACGCCGACCTGAGGCTGCCGCGTGCCGTCGCGATTGCGCGTGCCCTCCGGGAAGATGCCGATGGCGCCGCCTGCGGCGAGCACCTCCAACGAACGCTTGATGGCCGACTTTGCCGAACCATGGCGATCCACGGGGTAGGCGCCCACAGCGGCGATAGCCGGACCGAGCACCGGAATCGCAAAAAGCTCTTGCTTTGCCATGTATTGGATGCGCCGCGGACACGCGGTGCCGAGCACCGGCGGATCCAGATACGAAACGTGGTTGCAGGCAACGATGAGCGGACCGCTGCCGGGCACGTTCTCCCGGCCATGAACGCGCATGCGCCAGAGGGTTCGAAAAACGGTAGCAAGCGCAAATTTTGCGCCATCGTACAACGCGTTGTTCATGCGCGCGCCAGTTTGCAGATGCGCTCGACGACTTGACCCGCATTCAAGTCGCTCGAGTCGATCGTGTGCGCGTCATCGGCTTTACGAAGCGGAGCGACGGTGCGTCCTTCGTCCAAACGATCGCGTTCTTCGATCTCGGTGGTGAGATCGTGCGCGCTCACGTCGACACCCGAAGCTTCAAGTTGCGCGCGCCGGCGCGCAACGCGGGCCGCCACGGATGCGGTCAGGAAGATCTTCAGCGGCGCATCGGGCAGTACGACGGTTCCGATGTCGCGCCCGGCCATCACCACCGGACCTTCCTGCGCGATGCGGCGCTGCATGCGGACCATCGATTCGCGAATGCGAGGATGCGCGGCAATCGTCGAGACGACGGCCGTAACTTCGGGCGATTCGAGATCGCTTTGCTGAAGCTCGCGCTCACCGGCGAACACGCGAAAACCCAGCGGCGCGCTGCGGTCCAGTGCGATGCGAATATGATGTGCGTCGAGCAGGCGCAGCAGGGCGTTTTCGTTGTCGACGTCCGTTTGTGAATGGACCGCCAGGTACGCTAGCGCGCGGTACATGGCGCCCGTGTCCAAGTAAAGCACGCTCAAGCGGTCCGCTACGGCGCGGGCCACCGTCGTTTTTCCGGACGCTGCCGGCCCGTCAATCGCAATTTGAAGATGAGCGTTGGACACGGTGCGCTGGATTTAGCATGAGCCTACCGCCACCCTCGCCAAGTCCGGCTTGTGGCAAAAACGCGCGCCGTCTACTTTTGCTCCGCATGCGGTTTCGAGTCGCCACGCTGGCTGGGACGCTGTCCCCAATGTCAAGCGTGGAACTCGTTCGACGAACAGCCGGTGCGCGTGAGCGCGGTGCGATCCGCTACCGTTGCGCCGATCCGGCCGCAAAGCGCGCCGGTGACGCTGCGCGAAGTCGAAGATGCGCGTCTTTCACGCACGCGCACGGGCATGCATGAATTCGACGCCGTTTTGGGCGGCGGCATCGTTCCCGGAAGTCTGACGCTGATCGGCGGTCCGCCCGGCGCCGGAAAATCAACGCTGCTACTCCAACTCGCCACGCGCATTGATGGGCCCGTGGTGTATGTGTGCGGCGAAGAATCCGCTGCGCAAGTGAAACTGCGCGCTGCGCGCCTAGGTGTCGACGGCGATCTGCTGCTATTCCCTGAAACCAATCTGCGCGCGGTGCTGGACGAACTGGAAAAAATCGGACCGCGCATTTTGATCGTGGACTCGATTCAAACGGTGTGGCTGCCCGAATCGGAATCGTATGCCGGCAGCATCACGCAAGTGCGCGACTGCACGCAAGCGATCATGGAATACTCTAAGCGCACGGGCTGCGCGGCGTTTCTGGTCGGACATGTCACCAAAGACGGCGCAATCGCGGGCCCGCGCTTGCTGGAACACCTCGTCGATACGGTGCTCTACTTCGAAGGCGAAGCGCAAGGCGACTACCGGATCGTGCGCGCGTATAAAAACCGTTTCGGCAGCGTCGATGAGATTTGCGTGTTTACGATGCGCTCGGATGGTTTGCACGAAGTCGGCAACCCTTCGGAGATTTTTTTGAGCGGACGCGCCGAGCGCGCAAGCGGATCGTGTTTGGTCGCGAGCATCGTGGGCTCGCGTCCGGTGCTGGTTGAAGTTCAGGCACTCGTCGGCGAGAGCGGCTACGGCACACCGCGCCGCCTTGCGAACAATATCGATCAAGCGCGACTGGCGATGATCATCGCAATCCTCGAGCGCCGCGCGGGAATGCAGCTGGGCGCGCACGATATCTACGCTTCCGTCGCCGGCGGCTTGCGCGTCAACGAACCTGCCGCCGATCTCGGCATCGCGCTCGCCATTGCGTCCTCATTCCGGAACCGCGCGCTCGAATCGGATGCCGTTGCATTCGGCGAACTCGGGCTTTCCGGCGAAGTTCGAACCGTCAGCGCTGCGGCGCGCCGTATTGCCGAAGCAAATAAACTGGGATACCGCACGCTGTATACACCGCAAAATTGTCCCGATGTCGCGCGCGCGATCGCTCTCGCGCTGCCCTAAGTGCTGTTCGAATGCGTTCCAAATATTTCGGAAGGCCGCGATGCATCGATCGTTGATGCGTGCGTTGATGCCGTGCATGCGGCGGGCGCGCACGTTCTGCACCGCACGAGCGATCCGGTTCACAACCGCAGCGTTCTGACGATCGCCGGCGGCTACGCGCAGCTGCGCGAAGCGGCAGTCGCGCTTGCGGCCGTTACGGTTGAACGGATCGATCTGCGCGCGCATGCCGGCGTACATCCGCGCATAGGCGCCCTCGACGTCTTGCCGTTCGTTCCACTGCACGGAGCGTCGATGCCGGATGCGGTGAAGCTCGCGCGCGAAACCGCAGCGCTGATCTGGGAACGCTTGCGCGTTCCTTCGTTCTTATACGGCGAGGCGGCCGCAACGCCGCTGCGAGGCAATCTTGCGAGCGTTCGTCAAGGCCAATTCGAAGGGCTCGATACCCGCTTCGAGCTGCCCGACTGGCGTCCCGATTTTGGCGACGTCGCCAAGCACGTCAGCGCAGGCGCAATCGCAGTGGGCGCGCGAGAGATATTGATAGCATTCAATATCGAACTCGAAACGGGCGATTTAGCGCTTGCAAAAAGCATCGCGCGCCTGATCCGCGAGCGCGACGGCGGCCTTCGAACGCTGAAAGCGCTTGGGCTTCGCCTCGGTCCCGATTTGGTTCAGGTTTCACTGAACGTCACCGATTATCGCGCGACGCCGCTGTACGCGACAGTCGAAATTGTCCGCCGGCTAGCCGCGAGAGCAAACGTACGCATCCGCCGCAGCGAACTCATCGGCTGCCTTCCACTCGCCGCAGCACGCGAAAGCGCCGAATATTATCTAGGACTCACCGGGCAAGGAGGTTTGCCATGACCAGCACTACTGCGAACCCAAAAATGCCGCACGTCGAAGACCATCCGCTCGTCGACGACGTCAACCAAATGCACCAAGAAAAGTTGACTGCAACGGAGCGCTTCTGCCGCCGCGTTGCCGACGCGACCGGTGCGCCCCTCGCGCTCATGCTGGCGATCATCGTGCAAATCGGCTGGCTCATCGCAGGCACAGTGACGCATCTCGATCCGTACCCATTCGTGTTCTTGCTCACGTGCTCCAATGTCATTCAGTTAATTCTTATCTTCGTCATCGCCGTCGCGCAAAAACAGCAAACGCTCCACGACGAAATGCGAGCCGAAGCAGACCACGATTCGATCTCACGCTTGCTGTACCACCAGCAACTCCAAGATGAAATCTTGCTCCGCCTCGCCGAACGCACCGGCGCAAATGTCGACGATCTTCAGACCCAATTCAAAGCTTTGTTGACATCAACTGTGTAACGGCCGCACATTTCTACTACATGCCCCGAGTCATGGTGAGGTGGGTTGTGCGTGGGGCCGCGTGGGGTGTCCTCGGGAAAGCTCCAACTTTTTCGCGCCGGCCATGGATGGCTGTTTCAAAACTTGTTTTCGCGAAAAAGTGGGCAGCGGCGATTTTTCAGGATGAAAAATCGCCAGCGGTTTCCCGAGGACACCCCCACGCGGCCCCACGCACAACCCACCTCACCATGACGTGCTCCACTACTTCACCGGACAAGTCGCCCCGGGCATCTTGATCTTGGCGAACGCCGGCTGATTCTGCGTTGGGAATGGCGTCTTGCCGCCGCCCGACGGTGACACGCAGTCGTATTGCAGCATGTAGGCGATGATCGCTGCGTACTGCTGCGGTGAAAGCGAACCCGGAGCGTTCAGCGGCATTTGCGTGGTTACGATCGTGCGCGTTTGCGAAAGGCTCAAGTTCGCGTGGCCGAACGATGCGCCCGTAAGTGCAGGTGCGGAAACGCCCTGCAAATTCGCGCCGTGGCACGAGGAGCAGTTCTTTTGATACAGCCCTTTGCCGGTTGCAGCTTGCGCGAGCGTGTATGGCGCGCTTGCTTCGGTGCCCGGCATTTGTCCGCTTTCGGTTTTGCTTGAGGGCACGGGCGCGGGCGTTGGCTGACCGGCGGTGGTGTTCGTTTGCGTGTTCGTCGCGTTCAGCGCGTATGCGACAACTTGACTACCTTTTGTAGGCGGCATGTTTGGTGTTTTTTGATTGCCGCCTTCGCCTGCGATCGTCACTAAGTACGGCGTGCCGTTCACGCGGTAGAGCGAAAGTGAATCGACGATCGTGGAACCCGTCGCGTCGTGCCACAGCTCTTTGCCTGTTTTGGGATCCAGCGCGTAAATGTTTCCGCCGCCGTCACTGGTGAATGCGACGCCGGTCGACGTTATCGTGACGCCGCCTTGCGCCGGATATTGAAACGCGCGACGCCAGGCCACGTTTCCGGTTGAAACATCGATGGCGGTTACAACGCCCGTGGCATTGCGCCGTTTCGGCAACGGTCCGGCACTATACGGCTGGCCGGGAATGTACTGCACGGGTCCGGTCGTCGTGACTTTCCAGAGCGCACATTCCTGCGTTGAAGGAACGATGAAGTAATTCGTGCGCGGATCGTAAGCGCCGCCATTCCATTCAACACCGCCGCCGTGATTCGGACACGCAAACGTGCCTTGCGGCGTCGGCAATTTTAAGATGTCCTTTTGATTGCTGACCGCCATGCGGTGCACGACGTTGCCGCTCGCACGATCCAGAATGACGAAGTTGCCGTCTTTATCGGCGACTGCAAGCAACTTGCGCTGCGCGCCTCCCACTTTTCCGTCGAAAAGCACCGGCGGCATCGCCGGATCGGAATCGTGCGTGTCGTTTTGCAGCAGTTGATAATACCATTGCACCTTCGGCGCGCCGCTTCCAAGTTGCAGAGCAACAACGGAATCCGAATAGAGATCACGCCCCTTGCGGCCGTACAACGTCAAATTGGGACCCGCGTTTCCCGGCGCGACGAACACCGTGTTCGTTGCGGGATCGAACGACATTCCGGCCCAAATATCGGCGCCCCCGTGCTGCCACGAATTTCCCGGCCACGATCCGAAATTTGGATCTTTGGGCTCAGGAACGGTATGCCAATCCCAAAGCCGTTTGCCGGTATTCTGATCGAATGCGCTCAGGATTCCGATGTTGCCTTGATCGCCGCCGGCCGTCGAAAGATACACCGCACCGTTGTACGGATACGCCGCAATCGAGTACCAGCTATTTTCGGTTGACGAAAATCCGCTCGTACCTTGACATCCAAGAACGTTCCAAACCGGTTTTCCGGTCGCCGCGTCCAGCGCGATCACATGGCAATCTTGCGTGCCCAGAAACACTTTGCCACCGGCCAAACCCACGCCGCGGTTCACCGCATATGCGAGAACATATTTCGGCGCGTAAGGGAACGCCCACTTTACCGCGCCCGTTCGCGCGTCCAGTGCAAGCACGTTGTCATGCGGCGTTGCGAAGTAGATTGTTCCGTGCCAAACGATCGGCGAGGATTCTTGTTCGCCGTCATCGCGCAGCGGCGTCACCCATGCTTTGCGCAGTGAGGTGACGTTTTGCGGGGTGATATCCGTCATGTTGACGTAGCGATTGAACGAATACGTCTTTCCTGGAAGCGGCCAGTCGTCGACGTCCGCTCCGGCATTCACGAGCGCTTGCGCGCCGGGTGTATCGGCTTGACCCGAAGCTGCGGGACTGGCGCCCGCCGCGGGACTAGCGCCGGCGGTTGCAGAGCTACTGGTATTCGCGGCACTGTTCGTATTGGAGCCGCCGCTGCAAGCGGCAAATACGACGACGAGCATCACAGCAGCAATCGTGTATCGCATGTTGCCGTATTTCCAAAAACCCGGCCACCGTACTGAGCAGGCGTCGCCTTGCCGGGCGATACCGCCAGGCCTCCATCGTTGCGCGCGAAAAACAAGCGCGACTCGAGATGGAGTTCCAATGACCAAGCCTTTAACGATAGCGCTTCTCGCCCTCACCGCGCTGGTTCTTTATTTTCCGGCCGGCGCCGCCGCGCAGGCACCCGGTATCGGCGATGCCGGCATCTATCAAACGCGCCTCGCGAATGGCCTGCAGGTGATCGCTGTTGAGGATCATGCCGCTCCGGTGATTCACACGTCGGTTTTTTACCGTTTCGGTTCGCTCGATGAAACGCCCGGCAAAACGGGACTTGCGCATGGTCTCGAACACATGATGTTCCGCGGTACGCCATCGCTCTCTGCCGGAGGTTTGGACGACGTTATCGCGCGCGTCGGCGGACAGATGAACGGCAACACCGACTACGACTACACAACGTTTTTGCTCGACATGCCGGCAGCGAAGCTGGACGTTGCACTTCAAATCGAGTCGGATCGCATGCAACATGCGGCGCTTAGTGCCGGGTCTTGGCGTATCGAGCAGCGCGCAGTGCTGAACGAAATCCAGGGCGACTACAGCTCTCCGTTTTACAACCTGCTCTCACGCGTGCGTGCCGCCGCGTATCCCGGTCTTCCCGCGGGGCGCACACCCGCAGGCGTAGTATCCGATGTCGCGGGCGCCAGCGCTGCCGATTTACGCAAATACTACCAACAGTGGTACGCTCCGAATAACGCGACGCTCGTGATCGCGGGAAACGTTCAACACGATGCGGCATTCGCGCTTGCGCAGCGCTACTTTGGCCGCATACCGCGGCGCGCAACACCTGCGCACGCGAATATGCATCCCGCGGCGGCAACCGGTAAAACCGTTGAAGCGGAGTTTCCGTTTCCATTCGAGGTGCTCGATCTCGCGTATGCGGTTCCGGGAGACACGGAACCCGGCGAGCCCGCCATCAGCACGCTTGCCGCGCTGATTCCCAATCAACGCGGACCGTTCTACCAAGCGCTGGTGCAAAGCAACATCGCGCTCGAACTCAATGCCAACGCCGACACGCAGCTGCGCGGCGGACTCATGCACGTTTTCATCATTCTCAACAGCGGCCACACCGCGGCGCAGGCGCAGCAAGTGTTTCAGGACGTCATGGATGCGCAGCTGCGCTCCGGCTTTAGTGCAAGCCTTGTCGAGGCGGCAAAGAATTCAACGCTCGCCGATCGCACGTTCTCGGCCGACTCCGTGGCCTCGCTCGCAGATCTCGCGGGCTATACCTACGGTCTGGTTGGCGAGCACGTCGGCGATGAAGATCGGCGCTTAGCATCGCTGACGCCCGCGGACATTTTACGCACCGCGAAAACCTATCTTGCAACGCCGAACGTTGTCGGACATCTCACTCCGAACGAACGTCCGCCATCGGGATCGGAGAAATCGAACGCAGCCGTTTCGGATAACTTCAGCGGCCGCGCTCCAAACGGTCCGATTGTCGTCCCGCCCACAATCGATCGTGAACTGCGTAGGCCGCCGACAACGCGCAGCAAACTCGCGCCAACCGCATTCACGTTGAGCAACGGCATCCACGTACTGCTTCAGCCGAAAACCGACCGGCAAACCGTCTACATCGCCGGCGAAATCGAATCGTCACCGGCATTCGTGCCTGCGGGGAAGGAAGGCATCGACCGCCTCGCCTCGCAGCTCGCAAACTTCGGCTCAGAGCATTACAGTTTCGAACAGCTGCGCAAGACGGCCGACGATCTTGGCGCAGGCATCGACCTGGGCGCGCACTTTGACGCGCACGGCATGGCTTCGGATTTAGACACTCTGCTTGCTGCACTCGCCGACGGCGAAGCGCATCCGACGTTTCCCGATCCGTGGTTCGATCAGGTGCGCTCGCAGCTCGCAAGCACAGTCACAAGCGAACAGCATCTTTCCGGCGTGCTGGTCACTCGCGTCTACTTATCACACCTCTTGCACCCAACCGACCCGGCGCTGCGGGTTCCAACCGGTTCAACGGTGCAGTCTATCACGCGCGCCGATTTGCTTGCCTATGCACATCGCTACTGGCGTCCGGATTTGACGACGATTGCGATCGTCGGCAACGTCACGCCGGCCACTGCGCGGGCAGCGCTGGAACGCACGTTCGGCACGTGGTCGGCCGCCGGGCCCGCCCCCTCTCTCGCGGAGCGCTCGATACCGCCGGCACACGGCGGACACGCTTACATCTCCACAGCGGCAGATCAGGTTTTCGTCGAGCTTGGGCAACCGGCGATAGGGCGCACGAATAAAGATTTCGACGCGTTCAACGTGCTTACCGAACTGCTCGGTGGCAACGGTTATTTCCAATCACGCCTGTGGCAAGAGCTGCGCCAAAACCGAGGACTGGTCTACAGCATCGGCACGGATCTCAAAGCCAACCGCTGGCGCGGCGATCTTGAAGTGTCGTTCAACGCGGCTCCGGCGAACGTACGCACTGCGATCTCGCTCGTGCGCGATCAAATGCGGCGCCTGCGCGATTCGCGCGTAAGCCAAACGGAACTCGAGCAAGCAAAGCTTCGTCTGGTGTCGGAGTCACTGCTGAGCGAGGCGTCCGCGAGCGGCCAGCTAGCGCAAGTCCTCGACATCGGCCGCAGCTCGCTGCCCACATCGTATTACGCCACGCTCACGCAGCATTATTCGGGCATTACGGCAGCGGATGTGCAACGCGTTGCTCGCGAATATTTGCGCCCCGAAAGTCTCATCCAAATTTACGCAGGACCGCAAGGGCCGTGGGCCGAGGATGCGCTATGACCGATTTTGCGACCGTGAATCCCACCACCGGCCAGGAGCTCGAGCGGTTTTCCTACATGCCGCAAGACGAGATCGACGCCCACCTCGATGCGGCTGCTTCCGCCTTTACTACCTGGCGTACGACGCCGTTTGACGTTCGCGCGCGGTTACTGCGCGCCATTGCGGCGCAGCTGCGCGCGCAGTCCGAATCACTGTGCGCAACTGCCGTGCGTGAAATGGGCAAACCCATCGTGCAGGCGCGTGCGGAGGTCGAAAAGTGCGCGTGGGCGTGCGATTTTTTCGCCGGGCACGGTCCCGGATTTCTCGCCGATCAAGACGTGCAAACGAGCGCCGCGCACAGCTACGTCGCCTTTCGTCCGCTCGGCGTGATCTTTGCGATCATGCCGTGGAACTTTCCGTACTGGCAAGTATTCCGCGCGGCGGCGCCTGCACTGATGGCAGGAAACACGATGGTGCTCAAACATGCCGACAGCACTTCGCGGTGCGCGCTCGAAATTGAAAGAATCTTTCGCGATGCCGGCGCGTCCGAGGGGCTGTTTGCGACGCTGCTCATCAATCACGACGATGCAGATGCGCGCATCGCCGACGAACGCATCGCGGGCGTAACGCTGACGGGCAGCGAGAAGGCCGGCGTTGCGGTCGCGAAAGCGGCGGGCGCCGCGCTCAAAAAAGCCGTGCTGGAACTGGGTGGTTCCGATCCATTTATTATCCTGGCCGATGCTCCGCTCGATGAAACCGTTTCGGTTGCCGTGAAGGCGCGCTTTCAGAACAACGGTCAGAGCTGCATTGCGGCCAAACGCTTCATCGTCGAGGACAGCGTTTACGATCGATTCGCAAAACGCTTCGCCGACGCAGCCGCTGCGCAGCGCGTCGGCAATCCCGCCGAGGACTCAACCGAGATCGGCCCATGCGCGCGGCGCGATCTGCGGGAGGCCCTGCACAAGCAAGTCACGCAAGGCGTCGTCGACGGTGGACGCATCATCACCGGCGGCCATCCGATGGACGGCGCGGGTTATTTTTACCAACCAACGGTTGTGGCCGATGTCGATCCCGGCAACACCATGTTCGTCGAAGAAACGTTTGGTCCGGCGGCTGCGGTTGTTCGCGCAAAAGATGATGAAGACGCGATCGCACTGGCAAATAATTCCACATTCGGTTTGGGCGCGAACGTCTGGACGCAAAGCGTCGAGCGCGCGCAGCGGATGGCCGCGCAGATCGAGTCCGGCTTTGTCGCGATCAACGGCATGGTTGCAAGCGATCCCCGCTTGCCGTTCGGCGGCGTGAAACGCAGCGGCTTTGGCCGCGAACTCTCAACCTTCGGCATCCACGAATTCGTGAACATCCAATCCGTCTGGATCGGACCGCAACGCGAAAAAGCGGGAGCGCCCTCAGAATAAACGGCTTAAACGCGGCAGCGGCGTAACTGTAACGGTGCGCCGCCTAAAGTGTCTCTCACAATGACGCTTAGGCCGTTGCCATCGCTTCGCGCGTTTCGACCGGCGAGAGCCGTTCCATTACTGCGGCAAAACGATCGCGCAGCAGACGGCTTTCCTGCGTGAACCATGTCTCAGGCGCCTCGAATTCGAGCAAATCGCCGCGGTAGAGTTTTTCCGCTGCGCGGTAATGCGGCAGAAATGATTGCGGATCCCCCGACAGCGCGAACGCATTGTCGCCCTGGTTCGCATATTCTACGAAACGGCGCACGTCGCACACGACGTGATTGAGATCGATCTGCACGTCGGGCACCGTGCGGAAATAGCGATCCACGTTGCTCGGTCCGACGATGGCGGCAAATGCCCGGCGAATCGTGCTGCATGCGGTGCGTACACTTTGCGTTGCCAAATGCCTGTCGGTGTCGCTCCAAAATACCGAGGCGAGCTCTTCGCGCGTGGCGCGTCCGTCGGGCTTGAGCAGCAAATACTTGACGATTTGCTGATCTCTGCGGCGAACCCAAGGGATCTCACGGTTCCCGATGCGCGCTTCGAATTGACGGAACATTTTGACGAACAGCGGCGGCACGAACGCGTCTTCGCGCTGCGGCGCCGCTTTGATGCCGATCGGTAACAACGGCCGGTATAACCGCAGCGCACCGCGGCCTTCGTCCAGCACGTGCAGACCTTGAAATTCCAAATCGCGTAGACGCGCGCCGCCGACTGCTTCGCTTCCGGCAAAAAGCCGCCAGAAGAGATCGCGCTCCGGCGCGGCAAGGCGGCGCAATTCTACGTCGACGAAATCGCGTAGAAATGTTTCGTTGGCTTCGCGCCACATTTCGTAACCGCGCGCAAGGGTTACGCGCTCGGCAGACGCCACGCGAATTGTGCCGGCAGCGGCAAGCGCCCATCCATCGGTGTCGTCGACCAGCCGCTGGAGGTCGAGCTCCGTTGCTTCAACCTCGCACGCATCGCAGAGCGCGCGCACGTCCTCGACGTCGAATGCAAGATGCTTCGCATCGCAGAGCACGGCAACGCCGCGCGCAACCGCGCGACGCACGTCCAAACGTTCACGCGAACGCGCCGCCAGAACGAGCGGCGCGTCCAGCGACGCATCATCGATGAGGCGCAGCAGCTCCTCGCAAACCTCCGGCGTTCCGCTATCGGCGTTGTCGATAATCAGATCGCGTAGGTGTGCGGATTTGTTGAGCAGGCGAACGAGTGCGCAGTACGATTGCGGCACGCTCGAACTGTCCAGGGCATGCGCGAGAATCTCGCGCATGCGCTGTAGGGTGCAATCTTCGTCGAGCGCACAATAGACGCTAGGGCGATGTGCGGATTGCGAGTACTTCGAAAGCAGACTCGTCTTCCCCGAACCGGCCGGTGCGATGAGAACTCGCGCCGGGTACCCCGCATACGCATCGAGCCAGCGATTTAAGCGCGGGCGGATGATGGTAAGCGGAGCCAGGCGGAGGACGCCTGATATGCTACGCATGCAGGTATGATAAGCAAGCTGATACGCGTCATTGAGAACAATCAGTGAAAAGCCGGGTGAAGTCTTTCGAATGACCTCCCGGAAAAGGACCTTTACCCGCGTAGCAATTTAAAGGCGTGATTGCGCGTTTCATTGCGAAAAGCGTAGGTAATCCAGACCATCGCAAGTGCTTCGAGATACCTAGATGCCTCGATGCCGCCCGCGTCGATCACTTCGTTCTTGAAGCCGAAATCCTCAACAATTCCGGCGACCTTCTTTTTTGCGGCATCGTCTTTACCGCAAATAAACATTATCGGCGGACCGCCCGGCTGAACGGATGCTCCGAGGCGAACGCCTCTTATTTTTGTGATCGCGCGAACCAATCGTGACCTCGTGATGGCGCCACAGGAATCCTCGCGCAAGAACCTTGCCGGCATCGCCGCTACCTAAGACGCCAACGCGCATGTTCTTATATACTCGGCTATTCTATCCACGCCAACTTTCACGTGTTCGTGAGGCGCTACCCACGATAACCGCAGCCAGCCTTCGAACGACGCGCCGAAGGCGATACCGGGAATCGCGATCACGTCGTACTCATCCGCCAATCGAATCGCCGCCGGCAACGATTGCGTTCCGTGCGGCAGTTTAACGCAAGCGTAGAAACTGCCCTCGGGCACGATATACGGCAGGCCGCTCTGCGAAAGCGCCGCACACACCCCGCGCCATTGTGCTTCGTACCACGATGCATGTTCGCCAACGGCGCCGCTCTCGAAAATGTGGAGCGCGACCGCTTGCGAAAACGTGTCTGCGCACGACGTCAGCCAGGCGTGCACTTTAACCACGGCTGCGGCAACGGGTGCCGGCGCGAGCGCCCAACCTAAACGCAAACCCGTCAACGCGTTACTCTTACTCACGCTGTTGGTGACCACGGTGTAAGGATACATTTTCGCAAAATAACCCGCATCGCCGATGAACGTTTGTTCGCGGTAAATCTCGTCGTGCAACACCCATACCGGATCGCCGCCGCGCGCCTGCAGCAGTGCGGCCAAATGCTCCATTTGCGTCCGCGAAATCACGCGCGCCGTCGGATTACACGGCGAGCAGATCACGACCAAGCGCGTAGCCGGTGAGAGTGCCGCAGCAATGCGCTCTGCATCAAAAGCGAAGCCGTCTGCTTCACTCATCGCCACGCGGCGTACGCTCACGCCTTCCAGCGCCGCCATCTTCGCATACGATGGGAATGCGGGCTCCACGACGAGCAATTCGTCCTTTGCGGGATCGAGCATCGTTTTGACGATCGCGTACGTTGCTTCTTGGGAACCCGTCGTGATGCAAACGTTTTCCGCGGCGCTCATCTGCGGATACGCGTAGTGCGATGCAATTGCCGCGCGCAATGTGGGATCGCCGGCGTTGACCGTGTAGCGCAACCCGTGCGCACGGGCATGTTCCATGCCGGCGTGTAAGTGTTCGGCGCTGGGCATCACCGAGGGTTCGCCAAGGCCCAAATCGATCGACGACGGCTTGCGACGCGCGGCGATTTCGCGAATGAGCGATCCTGAGATTTCGTTGACGCGCGGGTTCATCTGTAGGCTTTAAACGGCAACTTCAAATTCTCGTAGCGCCGCGTTCAGCGACGTCTTTTTGTCCGTAGATTCGCTGCGCGTGCCGATGATAAGGGCGCAGGGAACGCCGAACGTTCCGGCGGGAAATCCTTTCGGAATAATGCCTGGAATAACGACCGAGCGCGCTGGAACGCGGCCTTTGCCTTGCATGGGCTCGCTGCCGCGCACGTCAACGATCGGCGTGCTTGCCGTGAGCACGACCCCTGCGCCGAGCACTGCTTCGCGTTCCACGATCACGCCTTCGACGACGATGCTGCGCGATCCGATAAACGCGCCGTCTTCGACGATAACGGGCTGCGCTTGCGGCGGCTCCAGGACACCGCCGATGCCGACGCCGCCGGAAAGATGCACGTTCTTACCGATCTGCGCGCACGATCCCACCGTTGCCCACGTATCGACCATCGAACCCTCGTCCACGTATGCGCCGATGTTCACGAACCCCGGCATCAAAATCGTCCCTTTGCCGAGGAAACTTCCGTAGCGAGCAATGCCCGGCGGCACGCAGCGCGCGCCCAAATCATCGTAATTCGTTTTCGTCGGAAGTTTATCCAAGAACTTGAGGTCGCCGGCCTGCACCGGAGCAATTTTGCGTCGTTGAAAATACAACAAAATCGCTTGCTTGATCCATGCGTTCGTGATCCATTCGCCGTCGTGCGGCTGCGCGACGCGCAAGCGCCCGCGATCGAGCGCGTCGATGACGCGATCGATCGCTTTGCCTTTTTTACCGCCGACCGCGCGCGGATCCGCGGCGAGCGCTTCGATCTCGCCCTGGAGTTCAGCAAGATCCACGGTGGATGTTACGTGGGTGAAGCTTCCGGCGTAGCCATCATGCCGCCGGATTTCTTGTGGTGCTTTCCGCGGCGCATCGCGCTGCCGGCAGCATGGTAGCCTTGGGCGCGCGCCGTTTGCACGCACATGTATTCACCGTGCTTGGTCTTGCCGTACAGCGGATCCGACGACGTATGGTACACATGCGATTTGGGATTTGCCCACACCGGCGCCGTCGCGCCGCAATGCAATGAGGACGGATTGCTCGCCGCACCTTTCGCCGCCATCGCGGGCGACGCAGCCGGGGAAGCTGCACCTTGGCTTTGCGTCGTGGTCGTCGTCGTAGTACTTTGTTTGCCGCCCCCACACGCTGCAAGCACAGCAAGCGCAAGGATGGGCACAAGGCGATAAGTGACCGGTCTCATCAATAAAGCTCCTTCTGCGGGCCAGGCGTCGTTCGGCCCGCCTGGAAGTTCCCCCATCCAACCGCGCACCCTCCCGGGAGCGTAGTGGGTACAACTGGATTCGCCATAAGGAGCTCTTGTGCCGAACACGCCTGTTGAAGAACAACGTATCAATGCTATTCGCTTTCTTGCTGTTGATGCCGTACAGAAAGCGAACTCCGGCCATCCCGGAATGCCCCTCGGCGCCGCTGTCACGGCGTACACGCTATGGACGCGGCACCTGCGGTTCAATCCGCGCGATCCCGCATGGCCCAACCGCGACCGGTTTATTTTGAGCGCCGGACATGCGTCCATGCTACTCTATTCGCTGCTGTACTTGACGGGCTACGATCTGCCGCTCGATGAAATCAAGCGCTTTCGTCAGCTCGGCAGCCACACGCCGGGACATCCCGAGGCGCATCATACGCCGGGCGTTGAGGTCACTACCGGTCCGCTGGGGCAAGGATTCGGCGACGCCGTCGGTTTTGCGATTGCCGAAGCACATTTAGGCGCCGTTTATAACCGGGATCAAGAGATCGTCAATCACTACACGTACGTCATGTGCAGCGACGGCGATTTGATGGAAGGCATCAGTTCCGAAGCAGGTTCGCTCGCCGGACACCTGCAGCTTGGCAAGTTGATCGCCATTTACGACGACAACAAGGTCTCGCTTGCGGCGGATACCGGCGTGACGTTCACCGAGGACGTGGTCAAACGCTTTGAGGCGTTCGGATGGCACACGCAATTCATCGACGTCGATCATGGCAATGACGTTGAGGCGATCGACCGCGCAATTTCGCAGGCGAAAAGCGTTACCGATAAACCGTCGTTCATCGCGGTACGCACGCACATCGGGTATGGATCGCCCAAACAAGATTCGTTCAAGTCGCACGGTGAGCCGCTTGGCGCAGACGCGGCGAAAGCAACAAAGGAAAATTTAGGCTGGCCGCTGGAGCCGGATTTTTACGTGCCTGAGGATGTTCTCCGATTCTACCGCGACGAAGCCGGCGGCAAAGGCGCGCGTCTGCAAGAAGAATGGCAGCGCGCCTACGACGAGTGGAAAGCCGAAAATGCGCAGCTCGCCGCACAGTTCGAACGGACCTTGCGCAAGGATGTTCCGAAGATCGATTGGCCATCGTTCACGAAAGAAAACGGCGATAATCTCGCCACACGTGAAGCAGGCGGCATCGTAATGAACGCGATTTGCACGCAGCTGCCCGAACTGGTGGGCGGCTCGGCGGATCTGGATCCCTCCACGAAAACGTATTTGAAAGATCAGGGCGATTTCCAACCCGACAATTACGGCGGACGCAACATTCACTTCGGCGTGCGCGAACACGTCATGGGCGCGATCGAAAACGGGCTTGCGCTGCATGGCGGCCTGCTGCCGTTTGGAGCAACGTTCCTCAATTTCTTGGATTACATGAAAGGCGCCGTGCGGCTCGCCGCGCTCAATAGAATCCGGTGCTTCTACGTCTTCACGCACGACTCGGTATTTTTGGGTGAAGACGGACCGACGCACCAGCCTATCGAGCATTTCGCGCACATGCGAGCCACACCGAATCTCGTGATGATCAGGCCGGCGGATTCAGTGGAAACGCTCGAAGCTTGGAAGCTGATGGTTGCAGCAAAAGAAGGTCCCTGGGCGCTGGTGCTCTCCCGGCAAAAACTGCCGTATCTGGGCAATCGCCGGGCGCTTGTCGATCGCGGCGCATACGTGCTGCGCGACTGCGAGCGCACGCCCGATCTGATTCTGATTGCAACCGGGTCCGAAGTGCAGCTGGCGGTGAAAGCCGCGGAGCTTCTTGCCAAGAGCGGCACGCAAGTACGCGTCGTCTCGATGCCAAGTTGGGAGCTGTTCGCGATGCAACCGCAGGAATATCAGGACGACGTGCTGCCGCCGGCCGTTACGGCACGCATGTCGATCGAAGCCGGTGCAACCTTCGGCTGGGATCGTTGGGTCGGAAATCGAGGGTACTGCTTCGGCATCGATCATTTCGGAACGTCCGCTCCCGCCGCCGACATCGCCAAAGAGTACGGATTTACACCCGAAAATATCGCGCAGATCGCGCAGCAACAGTTCGCAACCGCCGCCCGCTAAAGGGAAATGCATGAGTAATCAAATCCAGGAACTCCTCGCCGCCGGACAGAGCGTCTGGTTGGACAATCTGCGCCGCGGAATGTTCGCATCCGGCGAACTCCAAGCGCTGATCGACAAAGGCTTGCGCGGAATGACTTCCAATCCGACGATCTTCGAGAAAGCGATCGGTACCGGCAACGATTACGACGAGCAGCTGCGCAGCTTAATCGGAAAAGATCAAGACGCCGCATCGGTGTTCTGGGATCTTGCCATCCAAGACATACGCAGCGCATGTGATTTATTCCGCCCCGTCTACGACCAGACCGGCGGCAACGACGGCTTCGTGAGTTTGGAAGTCTCGCCGCTGCTTGCGCGCGATACGCAAGGCACAATCGACATGGCGAAGGATCTCTGGAAACGTGTGGACCGGCCGAATCTCATGGTCAAGATTCCAGGTACCAAGGAAGGCATTCCGGCGATCGAAGAGTGCATCGCCGAAGGCATCAACATCAACGTTACACTGATCTTTGCCATCGAGTTCTACGAACGCACGACGCGAGCGTACATTCGCGGTTTGCAGCGCCGTATCGAAAAAGGCTTGCCGGTCGATCGCATCCGTTCGGTCAACAGCGTCTTCGTCAGCCGCATCGACACGGCGGTCGACAAGATCCTTCAAGCGCGCATCGATAAAGGCGAGAAGCAGCTCGAGTCGCTCCTCGGCAAAGCCGGTATCGCGAACCTCAAATTAACGTATCAGAAGTTCCTCGAGATTTTCGCCGAGGACGAGTGGAAAGCGATCGAAGCTAAAGGCGGCATGGTGCAGCGCCCGCTCTGGGCCTCCACGGGTACCAAGAATCCGAAGTATCCCGATCTGATGTACGTCGAAACGGTGGTCGGCGATCACACCGTCAACACGATGCCGCCCAACACGCTCGACGCGCTGCTCGACCACGGCAAGATCCAACGCGACACGGTGCTTCAGGGTGTCGACGAGGCGCGCGCGCTCATGCGCCAACTTGCCGACGCAAAGATCTCGCTGTTCGATGTAACGCATCAACTCCAGGTCGACGGCGTAAAAATCTTCAGCGACTCCTTTGCGGCGTTACTCGGTGCAGTGGTTTACAAACAGAAGCAGCTCAGTTCCGGAGCGGAACGCGTAGCGTTATCGCTCGGCGCACAGCAGTCCGATTTCGAGCGCGGCCTTGCCGATCTCGAGCAGCGCGACTTCATTAAAAAGCTGTGGGCTAAAGATCCCTCGCTGTGGTCAAACGATCCCGCACCCGCGGAGATCATCAAAAAAGCCCTTGGATGGCTCGACGTTCCGCAACACTTACTCGAGTCCATCGCCAACGTGCAAGCATTCGCGCGCGACGTGCGCGGTCAATTCGATCATGTCGTCGTCCTGGGAATGGGCGGCAGTTCGCTCGCGCCCGACATCATGCGGGAGACGTTCGGTAAAGTCGAAGGCTATCCGCAGCTGCACGTTCTGGATTCGACGGACCCGCAGCAAATCAAAGACCTCGAAGCCGAGCTCGATCTCGCCCGCACGCTCTTTATCGTCGCGAGCAAGAGCGGCTCGACGACCGAGCCGGATGCTTTTTACCGCTACTTCTCGGATCGCGTCGCAAAAACGGTCGGCAACGATAAGTGCGGCAGTCATTTCGTCGCAATCACCGATCCCGGCACCTCACTGGAGCAAGAAGCCAAAGACCGTTCGTTCCGCACCTACTACCTGAACGATCCGAACATCGGCGGCCGCTACTCGGCGCTCTCATTCTTCGGCATGGTGCCCGCAGCGCTCGCCGGTTACGACGTCAACCTGCTGCTCGATCGCGGCTTAGGTGCAATGGCGGCCAACGATAAAACCGTCGCGGTAAAAGAAGCGCCCGGAGCGCGCTTTGGCGCAGCCATCGGAGCGCTTGCGCTCGCAGGACGCGACAAGCTGACGATCGTCGCGCATCCGTCTGTGCACGCATTCGGCGCGTGGGCTGAGCAGCTCATCGCCGAGTCCACCGGCAAAATGGGCAAAGGCATTATTCCAATCGAAGGCGAGGATCTCGGCGATCCCGACGTGTACGGCGCCGACCGCGTCTTCGTCTACGTCGGTTCGAATTTGCCCGATGGCGATCCGTCGATCGACGCTAAGCTGCAAGCGCTCGAGCAAGCCGGCCACCCAATCATTCGTCTGGCAATGAATGACACATACGACATCGGCGAACAATTCTATCACTGGGAGATCGCAACGGCCGCCGCCGGCTCCGTGTTGCAAATCGACGCGTTCGATCAACCGAACGTGCAAGAGTCGAAAGACAACACCAAAGCACTCTTGCAAGAATACGCCTCAAAAGGCAAATTCGACGAACCGGCCGGATTGCCGAGCACGGGTGATTTCGAACTTGTCCTACTCTCGGGTAGCAAGAGCGTTGCAGCGGACGACGCCTCGGCGATCTTCTCAGGCGTCCTTGGACAAATCAAAAACGGCGACTACGTCGCATTCTGCGCCTACACCGCGCGCAACAGCGACCACGTCGAACAGCTCACCGACCTGCGCCTGAAAGTCCGCGACGCCAAACATGTCGCGACCACGGTCGGCTTTGGTCCGCGTTTCTTACACTCGACCGGACAAGAACATAAAGGCGGCCCAGATTCGGGCGTGTTCATCCAGATTACCGCGGACTCGTCCTTCGATTTGCCCATCCCTGGAATGAACGTCGGTTTCCGCACGCTCATCGCGGCGCAAGCGCTAGGTGATCTTCAGTCGCTCGACAAGCGTAATCGACGTGGAATGCGTGTGCACATCAAGGGTGACGTCGATGCCGGATTGCGCGCGTTGGCCGACGCAATCGACGGAGCTCTATTGGCCAAGACTTGAGTATGGTCGTGATGTTTGACTTGCCGGTGTTTAGGCGTTGAGCGGATGAAGTTGAGCGGTCGAAGGGGGTGTTCTCCGGAAAGCTCCAACTTTTTCGCGCCGGCCATGGATGGCCGTTTCAAAACTTG